>NZ_CAUQPN010000005.1:0-133950 GCF_963520105.1 uncultured Abiotrophia sp. | reverse complement strand
ATCTTCGTCGTTTTACTCCTTGACTAGCAAACTTACCGCCTCAACATGCGCAGTCTGCGGGAATAAATCAACAGGTTGCACCCATTTGAGCTCATAGCCTGCCTGGGCCAAGAGTTGACAGTCCCGAGCGCAGGTGGCTGGGTTGCAGGACACGTAGACGATTTTGTCTGGCGACAGTTCAATCAGGGTCTTAACGAATTCAGGGTCTAGGCCCTTGCGTGGTGGGTCGACCACCGCCACATCAAAATGAATGCCTTCTGCCTGCCAAGCGGGTAGCACCTCTTCGGCCTTGCCGGCTTGGAAGGAGACATTACTTAGGCCGTTGGCTTGCGCATTGGCCCGCGCCATGTCGATGGCTTCTGGCACGATTTCCATGGCATAGACCTGGCCGGCTTGACGAGCTAGGGCCAGGGAGATGGTACCAATCCCGCAGTAGGCATCTAGGACAGTCTCGCTGCCAGATAAGTCAGCTGCCTCAAGGGCATAACGATAGAGGGCTTCGGCCTGAGGGGTGTTGACCTGATAGAAGGAATGCGGGGAGATGGAGAAATACAGCCCCAGCATCTGATCCTGGTAGACTGGCTGGCCCCACAAGAGACGATTGGTCGGCCCCATAATGACATTATTGGCCTGCGTATGGCTATTGAGGAGCAGGCTAACTAGGTTAGGAATGGCATCGGTCAGGGCTTCCACCAACTGCTCTTCTCGAGGCAGACCTTTGCCATTAACCACTAGTATCAGCATAACTTGGCCGCTATAGTGACCGCGCTTGACGATGATATGGCGAATTTGACCCTTGCGACTTTCCTCGTCGTAGGCAGTATAGCCCAGCTGGCGCAAGATATCTCGCGTCTTAAGAATGGCTTGGTCGATGGCTGGGTCCTGAATATGGAAGTTCTCCACCGGCACTAGCTGGTGGCTATTCTTACGGAAGAAGCCGGTCTCTAGTTGACCTTTGACAGTCCGCACCGGGATTTGGGCCTTATTGCGGTATTGCCAAGGATGGTCCATACCATGAGTTGGCCGGACCTCCAGACTTTCCGGGAATTTTCCTAGGCGACTGAAGACCTGCTTAACCAGGGCCTGCTTAGCCTTAAGCTGGGCAGGATAAGCCATATGTTGCAGGGTCATGGTGCCAATCTGACGGCCGATAGGGTCGGTAATCTCCACCCGGTCCGGACTGGCAGTTAGGATTTCTTCTAGGCGCGCAAAGCCAAAGGACTTGCCGACCTTGAGGACCTTAATGGCCACCTGCTCGCCCGGAATGACACCCTCCACAAAGAAGGGGTAGCCGTCGATTTTGACTACGCCCTGGCCTTCATGGGTCAGGTCCACTACCTGGCCTTGGTGTACTTGATTCTTCTTAAATACTTGTTTTGCTTCCATCTTCAGTCTCCTTTGCTCTTCCTTCCTATCATACCACGAATCAAAGGCTAGGCAAAGGTCACTAGCTCTAAAGAATCACCAAGTAGCCTGCTTTACTAAATTTTTTCAATCATGTCTTGACATCCGTCATTCTATCTGTTAATTTTGTACTTGTATCAGATACAAGTTAACGAAAGGAGTCGCCATGGATACAAAATTTTCTGTTGCCCTACACATTCTAGCTATGATTAGTGAATCCAAAGAAACCTTGAATTCCCAACTATTAGCTGAAAGTGTTGGAACAAATGCCAGCTATATTCGTAAAATCCTCGCCCTTCTTAAAAATGCGGGTCTTATTCGCTCCCAGCAAGGGAAGGTAGGTATTCAATTGGATAAAAAGCCTGATGAGATTTCCTTATTAGAAATCTATTATGCTACACAAGAAGTAAGCCGAATCAAGCTTTTTCAAGCTCATCAGAACCCTAACCCAGCTTGTCCAGTCGGCCAACATATTGATGCAGCAATATCTCCTATTTTTGAAGGCTTAGAACAGCAGCTAGAAGAGCAACTAGCCAATCAGACCCTAGATGTGGTCATTAAAAATCTATACGCTTCCGCCTCACGAACACGCCAGGATTAGTCTTAAGGGATTAATCTCCACTTCATGTACTTGTATCTAGTACAAGTCGAATAATACTAAAGAAAAGAGCAACACAATGAAAGCAGCACAACATACCAGCTATAACAAAAATAACATTAACCTAAAACTTGTCGATATTGACAAACCTCAAATTTCTGACAATCAAGTCCTCCTGCGCGTAAAAGCCGCTGGTCTTAACCCCCTAGACAATATGATTTCTCGTGGCCAAGTCAAGATGATTGTCCCTTACAAGCTACCACAAACGGCAGGCAACGAAGTGGTCGGCATCGTTGAAGCACAGGGTCAGTCTGTCAAGAACTTCCAAGTGGGTGACCGCCTCTTTGGTCGTCTGCCACTAGATAGCATTGGCGCCTTTGCTGAATATGTTGCGGTAGACAGCTCTGCCCTAGCCAAAGTCCCTGACTATCTCTTCGATGAAGAAGCAGCCGCCGTGCCTTTGACTGCTTTGACCATAATGCAGGCTCTAGACTTAATGTGCGCTCAAGCTGGCAAAACCATCTTTATCTCAGGCGGAACTGGTGGCGTCGGTGCCATGGCGATTCCAATTGCCAAAGCAAAGGGGCTAACCGTCATCACCAACGGGGCGGGTGACAACGGCCAACGGGTCTTAGACCTAGGCGCTGACCAGTTCATCGACTATAAAAAAGAAGACTACACCCAAATTCTCAGCAATATCGACTATGTCTTAGACACACTGGGGGGCACGGAGACTGAGAAGCAAATGTCCATCATGAAAAAAGGCGGTCACCTTGTATCGCTACGCGCCATGCCTAATGGGGCCTTCGCTAAAAGAATGAATCTACCGCTATGGAAGCAAGTCTTGCTAGGCCTTGCGGGACGTAAGTTTGACAAGATGGCAGCTAAATATGGTGTCCACTATCATTTTATCTTCGTCCAAAGCAACGGCAAGCAATTACAAGAAGTGGCTGATATCTTTAGCCGACTTAAGATTAAACCCTCTATCGATACCGTTTTCCCTTTCCAAGAAGTCAATGTTGCCCTCGACAAGGTCGCCAATGGGCGCTCGCGTGGCAAAACCATCCTCTCTTTTAATTAAATTTAAGTAGGTAAATCAAAATGTCTTATATTACAACACAAAATCAATACATCCAAGTAGAAGGTAAGCAAATTGCCTATCGCGAACTCAGCAAGGGTAAATCCGTCTTGCCCCTAGTTATGCTAGTCCATCTAGCCGCAACTTTAGATCAATGGGATCCAAAATTACTGGATTTAATCGCCCAAGAGCACCATGTCATTGTCATGGACTTACCTGGAGCAGGGGCTAGCCAAGGCAAAGTCGCCGACACCATTCCTGGAATGGCCCAACAAGCCATGGACATTATTCATGCCCTAGGCTATGAGCGCATTAACTTACTCGGCTTGTCTATGGGAGGCATGATTGCCCAAGAGATTGTCCGTCTCAATCCTTCCTTAGTCCATCGCTTAATACTAGCGGGGACTGGGCCTCGTGGTGGCTTTGAGATTGATAAGGTGACTGGTAAAACCTTTAAATTTATGCTCAAGGCGGCACTACATAGGGTCGACCCTAAACGCTATATCTTTTATAATCATGATCAGCAAGGTCGCTTGGAAGCTGACAAGGTTCTCGGTCGTATGGCTCAACGTCAAGCTTCAAATGCGGATAAAAAGTTCCGTATTCCTAGCTTCTTAGTTCAACTGGCAGCCATCAAACGTTGGGGCAAGGCAGAACAAGATGATCTAGCCTTTATCAATCAGCCTACCCTCATCGTCAATGGGGATCAAGATATGCAGGTTCCGACTGAGAATTCCTATGACATGCATAATAAAATTACCGGTAGCCAATTGATTATTTATCCTCAAGCAGGCCATGGCTCCATCTTCCAGTATGCAGAGCACTTTGCCCAAGAATTAAAGTCATTTTTAGCCGAATAAGCAGACTCTTCGAGACTTAAATCAAAAGCAGCCCATTAGATGGATTTCTCATCCAACTGATGGGCTGCTCTTTATTATAAGGTGCTATTTTCTTTATTTACTTACCATCTTGCCGGCAACACGTCCGAAGGTGATGATATCGGCGATGGCATTCCCGCCTAAGCGGTTAGCCCCATGAATCATACCGGTTAATTCACCGGCTGCATAGAGGCCTTCAATAGGCTTGCCAGCTTCATCTAGGACCCGGGTATCCTTGTCGGTCACCAAGCCCCCCATGGTGTGGTGGACACTTGGGCGAACTTTTTCTAGGATATAAGGGCCTTCTTCCAAGGATGCCAAGCCAGCACGGTGGTTGAAGTCGGGGTCTTTTTTGTCCTTGGCATATTGGTTAACCTTGGCTACTGTTTCCTTAAGCTTAGCCGGATCGATGTCGAAGTGAGCCGCAACTTCTTCCAGCGTGTCTGCTTCAACTAGCAGGCCCTGTTTCTTGAGTTCTTGATACTCCGCTTGGTGGTTCTCCTTAGAGTGGGAGATATCGTCGGTCTTCTGGTTCCAGAGTTGATAAGCATAGCCCCCTGGTTGAGCCAAAATAGCCTTAGAAATCACATCCCGCCGGTCCAACTCCTCGACAAAACGTTGGCCCTCTTGATTAATCAGGACCGCCCCATCGAAACGGGTATCGGCTAGGAGGGAAATTTCCCCAGTCTCAGGGTTAGACACCGGATAGGTTTGGATGGAAGACATGTTGGTGACAGCTGCACCAATGGCTTGAGCCATGACAATACCATCCCCGGTAGAGCCGACCGTATCCGTGGACAGGTAGCGCTCGTCCATCTCAGGATTGTATTGCTTACGCATGTCAATGTTAGAGCCAAAGCCCCCCGTAGTCAACACGACCCCATTCTTGGCATGGAAAGTCACGGCCTGGCCTTGATGGTCTGCCTTGACGCCGACAACACGCTTGCTGTCATCTTGGATGAGTTCAGTAGCCTTGGTATTCACCAGAATCTTAACACCTAGTTCTTCTGCCTTGGCATTGAGCTTGGTTACCAGTTCTTGGCCGGTGTGGCCTTCTGGAATCAGGGCCCGCTTGTAAGAATGGCCGCCAAATTGGAAGAGCTTGTCTTCTAGGAATTTGACGCCAACTACGTCGCGTAGCCACTCGGCTGACTCTAGGGCATGTTCTGCTAGATAGCGAACCATCTCAGGATTACCTAGGTTGTCGCCACCCTTCATGGTGTCTTGGTAGTAGGTTTCTACGCTGTCGCCTTCAATGCCTAGTTTCTTCTGAACCCAGTTGCCTGGCGCATTCATTTCGCCCCCACTAATGAGCGTATTCCCACCGACAGCTGGCATCTTCTCGATAATCACCACGGATTTGCCGGCTTGGGCTGCTTCGATGGCCGCACTAAAGCCCGCGCCCCCTGCTCCGACAACGACCACATCATAGGATTGTTCGCTGTCTAGCTGCTCTTGGGTTGAAGTAGTAGAACTTACCTCTGCTAGGGTCACGCCTGATTTCTTAACAGCATCTTGGACGGCTTCCAAATAGCCTTGGCTAGTGGCTGTAGAGCCAGACACTACATCGACATCGGCCTTGTTGTTGCCGATAATCTTATCCTTAAGTTGCTTGTAGACGGGTGTGGCTAGGACTTCATTCTCATCGGACTGGAGCACCTTAATGTCCGCAATCCGGTCGTCTTGGAAGGTCACTTCCACCTCAACAGTCCCATGTTTCCCCTGACCTTGGCCCTTGACTGTTTGGCTGCCGGCCGCCTGAGCTAGGCTAGCCAAGGGACCCATAACTAGGACTAAGAGGGCTAAGACTAGCCAGAACTTTTTCCAGTAATTTTTCATATTCCATCCTCCTATCTATTTTTACCACCAAGACTAGGCTCAGAAACTTGGTTACCATTTCATTATACTCCTTTTATGCCTTTCTGTCCTGATATTTTATTACTTTAAATGGCCTAGGCTTGCTTTTCAGCCTTCAACTTTCTGTTAAGATTTACCGAAATCCGATAGCATTCTCAACTCAGTGGATTATTGATTGAGCTTTGCCAGGGGCGGGTGGGCCCAAGCTTAGCCCTCAGTGCCAAAAGGATACCGAGCGTATGAGTTCCCCTGGGAGCTTTAGCGACTTAGGGGACCGTAGATCGGCAAGGCGGAAGACAGCCGCAGGCTGGCTGGAGACGGTCCCGCACTGAGGACTAAGTTGGAGCCCACCTAACCAAGCTGAAGCCAAACAAAAAGGCGACTGGAAATCCCGGTCGCCTGTAGCTGATTAACTGCGTAAGTAACGTTCCAAGAATTGTTGGGTCCGTTCTTCTTGAGGGTTGACGAAGAGTTGCTCTGGTGCGCCTTGTTCGGCGATGACCCCTTGGTCCATGAAGACCACGCGGTCGGAAACCTCACGAGCGAACTCCATTTCGTGGGTGACAATAATCATAGTCAAACCAGTGTGGGCCAATTCCTTCATAACCTTCAAAACTTCGCCGACCATCTCAGGGTCAAGTGCAGAAGTTGGTTCATCGAAGAGAATGACATCTGGCTGCATGGTTAAGGCCCGAGCAATGGCTACCCGTTGCTTTTGACCCCCAGATAATTGGCTAGGACGGGCATGGACATAATCTCCCATACCTACTTGTTCCAGGAACTTAGTAGCTAAGGCTTCGGTCTCAGCCTTGTCCTTACCTAGGACCTTAATAGGGCCGACGGTACAGTTAGCCAAGACATCCATGTTGTTGAAAAGGTTGAAGGATTGGAAGACCATGCCGATATGGGTCCGGTACTTGTTGACGTCATGCTTAACGTCCAAGATATTCTCGCCCCGGTAGATGATTTCCCCACCGCTTGGTTCCTCTAAGAGGTTAATACAACGCAAGAGGGTGGACTTCCCTGAACCTGAAGAGCCGATAATGGTCACGACTTCCCCTGCTTCAACGGAAAAATCAATGTCCTTGAGGACCGTACGGTCGCCAAAGTTTTTGCTTAAGTGTTGAATTTCTACAATCGCCATGATTAGACCTCCTCTTTGAGCACTGCCACTTGTTGTTGGTTACCGGCAGCCAGTTGATCACTTGGGCGCCCGTCAATGCGTTTTTCAATCGCGCGCAAGAGTGATGTAATGGTAAAGGTTAAGATGAAGTAGATAACGGCCGTTACGAAGAAGGTCTCGAAGTAACGGAAGTTATTGCCGGCAATGGTCTTGGTCGTGAAGTACAATTCGCTGACTGAGATCACGTTGAGGACAGATGTATCCTTAACGTTGATGACAAATTCATTGCCGACAGATGGCAGAATGGTCCGGAAGACTTGTGGCATAACCACTTCTTTCATGGTTTGCCAGTGGTTCATCCCAATAGCACGAGCCGCTTCAAATTGGCCCTTGTCGATGGCGTAAATCCCCCCCCGAACGACTTCGGCAATGTAGGCCCCGGTGTTAATGGAGACAACCAGGAAGGCCGCCGACATAGGGGTTAATTTCCAGCCCCAGAGTAGGTCGGTCCCGTAGTAGAAGATCATGGCTTGAACGATCATCGGTGTCCCACGGAAGATGGCAATATAGGCATTGAGCAATAGGTTAGCGACTTTCAAGACGCCATTATGGATTTGGCTCTTAGACTTCGGAATGGTCCGGATAATCCCGACGGCCAAACCAATTAGGAGACCGATTAAGGTACCGGTTAAGGATACCCAGAGGGTCATGCCGGTCCCGGCCAAGTATTGACGCCAGTTCTGAGTGGCAATCTCCCAAGTACGAGCAAAGAAGTTATAATCTTCTGTGGTCGCTGCCTCAGTGCTGGTTTCTTCTTGACCGTCAGCCGCTGGCTGGTTCTTAATGGCCTGGTCCATGAAGTCCTTGCGTTGCTGATCTGTAATTTCCGCAATGGCCTCATTAATTTGGCTCATAAGTGGGCTTCCCTTCTTGACCCCGATAGAAACCTTACGGTCTTCAGGTGCCACTTGGAAGCTTGGATTAAGTTCTACGTAGGTGAATAGAGGGTTAGCGGCTGCCGCAGAGACCGCTTCTGGATATTCTGAGATGTAGGCATCTAACTTGCCCGCTTCTAAGGCCACCCGCAAGACAGGGAAAGAATCCTGTGCTTGCTCAACCTGAGCGTCCTTGAGTTGTTTCAACAAGTCATAGTGCAAGGTCCCTTGTTGGCCTGACACCTTAGCACCCGCAAAGTCGTCTAGCGTCTTTGCTTGCGCGTAAGGTGAATCCTTGCGGACCACCATGACAAAACGTGAGTCATAATAAGACTCGGAGAAGTCAATCTCCTTAGCACGTTCCGCAGTTGGCGACATGCCGGCAATAATCATATCTATCTTGTCCGATTGGACAGCTGGTAAGAGCCCATCCCACTCCGTCTTGACCACTTGGACTTCGCGGCCTAATTTTTCCCCAATCTTACGCGCGATTTGCACGTCGTAACCATTGGCGAATTCCTTGGAGTCCTTAATAGGTACAGCACCGTTAGCGTTGGTGGACTGTGTCCAGTTATAAGGCGGATAGCCCGCTTCCATCCCGATCAATAGGGGTTGAGTGTCTTGCTTCTTGGCGCCACACGCTACCATCATGAATGCAACGAAGGCTAATGCCAAGAATTTTAACGATTTTTTCATTTTTCTCACTCCTATTAATAGAATTATAATAATAAGTATACACCTTCAGAATCATTGTGCAAGATATTTTTAAGATGAAAGCGTTATTTATGGTTTATTTTTTTCAAATGTCCCTAGGATTCTCTCGGCCAAGCTTGCACTCTAGCTTCTATTACTATACACTTAAGGAAAGCAATCGCATTTTAAAGGAGGTTTCGGGGTGAAAGTCCTACTCTACAGTCAACATCTCGACAAAATAGCCAAATCTGGCCTTGGTAA
The DNA here is from genome assembly GCF_963520105.1 of uncultured Abiotrophia sp. Lineage (NCBI taxonomy): Bacteria > Bacillati > Bacillota > Bacilli > Lactobacillales > Aerococcaceae > Abiotrophia > uncultured Abiotrophia sp. The sequence goes on along the minus strand of NZ_CAUQPN010000005.1, from coordinate 125,123 downwards.
ATCAATTAAACATCAAATGAAGGCCTTGGATCATGCCGGGATTGACTACACCACCGATCCCAAGGACTCCTTCGATTTATTACATATCAATACCTACTTCCCCCAATCCATGCTCTTCGCCCGTAAATGTCGCAAGCAAGGCATTCCGGTCGTCTACCATGCCCACTCGACCATGGAAGACTTCCGTAACTCCTTCCGCTTCTCTAATCAGCTAGCGCCTATCTTCAAGCATTGGCTCATGACCTGCTATCAGCAGGGCGATGTCCTCATTACACCTACGCCCTACTCCAAGCGTCTACTCGATTCTTACAATATGGGGCGGGAAATCTTCGTCCTATCTAACGGTATTGAACTAGAAAAATTTGCCCCTCAGCCTCAGGCGCGGGAGCTCTTCCGGGCGCGCTACGGACTGGCCGAGCAAGACTTCGTCTGCATAGGGATTGGCCTCTACCTAGAGCGCAAGGGCATTCTAGATTTTGTGGAGTTGGCTAAGCGCCTGCCCCATATCCGCTTCATCTGGTTTGGCTATACGGACTTGAACCTAGTGCCGTCCGCTATTCGGGCTGCCGTCTCCAATCCACCGGCCAACCTGACCTTTGCCGGCTATGTCGACAATCAGCAGATTATTCAGGCCATGCAGGGCAGCGACCTCTACCTCTTCCCTACCTTGGAAGAAACCGAGGGCATTCCGGCCGTCGAGGCCTGTGCCGCCCATGCCAAATTCATCATTCGAGACATTCCGGTCTTCGATGACTGGCTAACCGACCAGGTCAACGTCTATAAGGCTAAGGATGTCGACGACTTCGAGCGTCTGATTCGGGCTAGCCAAGCCCAAGAGCTACCTGATTTGACCCAGGCAGCCTATCCCGTGGCAGTCCAACGTGACCTATCGGTCATCGGCCAAGAACTAGGTCGTATCTACGGCCATGCTATCCGTGCTAGCCAGGAGCGACAAGGATTATAAAATAGTAAAGGGTGGGAGTTTCCCCACCTTTTTTCTATGCCCTAAACCGTGTGAGCCCAGCCCCACTCGAGCCAAAAGACGGGGCTAGTGGTGGGACCGGCTTCAGCCAGCCTGCGGCTGTCTTCCGCCTCGCCTCGCTATCGAAGGGCTAGGTCACTAGCGTTCCAAGCCCTTCAGATACGCGAGGCATCCTCTTGCACCACAAGCCCGCTTTTGGACCTGGGGCTGGTCTCACACTGGACGATTGGCTAAATGAAGAAAGCTAAGTTGTTTGCCTCTTGAAAAGCACCCCATAAGTTAGACATTAAAAGTCCAACTTATGGGGTGCTTTGCATAAAAGGCGAAATCTCATTTTCTAACTCAATTGTTTGCCCCTGGACCTTGTAAAATAACCGCTCCCTTATATAGAGCGTAGTAAATTGGGCCCAGTTGCCATATTTTAACCAAAGGGATATAACCATAGTAGTGATTTTTATTATAGTAAATGGTTTGAGGTGGCTGAGAACTAAAGAATCGAATCTCTTCTACCACAATAGAGGTTGGAAATGCGTCTCGTTTTTTGTCCTTCTTATCAGGAATATAGGCTGTCAAATCTTCTTCAATCGGCCGAACATCATTTGGATTTGCTCCCTTGTACCACTCTACAGCATATTCTTCACACCAAGATTCATATGGCTTCTTAGGGCAACAACATAGGTCATCACCTACTGATTGATTGGCTTGAACGTTTGAAGACGAAAGACAAAAGAGCAGTAGAAACAAAAAAGTGAGTGGGGTCAAAACAAAACGTTTCATATTGCATTGCTCCTTTATATCTTGCATGCCTGATGACGACTTTATCCTAATCCTCCCTTCTCGAAGACATCGTCATCCAAATCCTATCTACACATTCATTATACATCCAGAAAATGCTTTCATCAACCTTCTTTATGCTTTTTGACAGTCCAGTGTGGGCCAAGCCCCACGGCCAAAAGACGGTGCTTGTGGTGTCCAGGATGTGGCGCGTATCTGAAGGGCTTGGAACTCAGTGACTTAGCCCTTCGATAGCGACGCAAGGTGGAAGACAGCCAAAGGCTGGCTGTTGCCGGTCCCACCTCAAGATCCGACTTTTGGGTTAAGTGGGGCTTGGCTCACACGCCTCTGGACACAGATAAAAAGGGTGGGAAATTCTTTTCCCACCCTTTCTATATTACCCCTCCGTCTGGCGGAGATGGTCCACAAATTTATCCAGTTGATGCTTGTCCCGCGCCTTCTGGGCCTGAGAAATATTGCTAGGATTGAGGTAAATCCGTAGCTGTTCGACGTCGGCCGCATCATAGGCGACCACTGCCTCCCCCTCTTCCTCATTGTCCGAGACCCGAGCCACCCGGGCGAATTCCTGACTCAAGAGAGCTAACAAATCCTCGGCCACGGCTTCCCGTAAAACTTGATACATGGCGGCAAAGGGCGCCGGAATCATAAAGGCGTCAACCTGCACCAAGTCATCTTGGGCTTGCTCCTTGTGGGCTTTTTGCTTTCTTTTGCTTGGCTTTTTGGACACGGTCTTGCTCCTTTACTTAGCGACGATATTGGGCCAGGAAGGCCGCACTTGGGTCGGCCACTAGGGCTTCCAGGATATCAATCACTGCTTGCGATTCATTATCGCCAATTTGATAACGGCAGATAGCCAATAAATCTGGATCGGCGTTGCCCATGGCTAGGCTATAATCGACCACTTCCATCATGGTCTGGTCATTGAGGCTATCGCCGAAGGCCATGGTCTGGCTGGCATCCGTCTGCAGATAGTCTTGCAGGTAGCGAATAGCCTTGCCCTTGCCTCCTTGGGGACTGAAGACATCAATCCAGCGCCCCCCACTAGTCACCGCATGTCCCTCTGGGAAACGCTCATTGAGAATCCGGGTCATAACCTTATTATCAGCTACACTCCGCTTACTCATGACTGACAGTTGAAGAATGGCTTCTTCTGGATTAAGGTCACGGAAATTAACCAAATGTTCAATATGCGGATGGTAGAGACGGAAATGCTCCAAGGCATCCTGATCTTGGGTCACGGCATAGGAGCCACGGTCGGTCATGACCAGACAGAAGAAATCTGAGAACTCATTGAGGAAGTCAATAATGGCTTCGGTCGTGTCATAGTCCAAGGCGCTATAATGAAGGCCTTGCTCTTCTACCATAATGGCGTTACCGTTAGTCGAGGCAAAGAGCAGTTCCTGACGTAATTGGTCATCAAAATAGCCACGTAACTTAGGATAGCTATTGCCTGAAGCAATACAGACACGGGTTCCGGCTTCCTTAAGGGCATGAACTGCCCGCTCGAAGCGATCCAAATCAAAGGACTTGTCCCCTCTTAAGAGGGTACCGTCCATATCAATGGCGATTAATTTCATTGATTCTTGTCTCCTTCACACTTGATTAAGGGAGGCGATTGCCTGCACTCTTGTAGATGTCATACCATTCTTGGCGAGTCATTTGCACACGTTCAGCCTGGGCCAGCGCTTCAATCCGTTTTGGGCTCATGGTCCCCACAATCGGTTGGAAGCCTGCCGGATGGCGCAAGAGCCAGGCAATGACCATGGCTTCGAAGGCCACACCATGTTGCTTAGCGCCCTGACTTAAGGTTTCTGTCAAGAGCTGATAGTCAGGATGGGTCATGAAGACGCCTTGATGCAAGTCGACCTGGAAGGGCGACCATGGTTGGATGGTCATGCCCTTGAGGCGACAATAATCCAGAATGCCCCCATCCCGGTTAATGCCTGCGACTTCTCGCATATTAACATTGAGACCAGCATCAATCATAGGCGTGTGGGCAGGCCCCAACTGCAATTGATTAATAATGAGGGGCTGGCTTAGACTGGCTTGAAGTAGCTCTATTTGATAAGGATTCTGATTGCTGACGCCGAAATAACGCACCTTACCGGCTGCATGCAAGCGATCGAAGGCGGCTGCCACCTGGTCCGGCTCCATCAGGGCATCGGGCCGATGTAGGAGCAAGACATCCAGATAGTCGGTCTTGAGGCGTTTGAGAATGCCGTCTACCGAATCCAAAATATGCTGGCTGGAAAAGTCAAAATATCCTTCCGGCAGGCGAATCCCACATTTGGACTGGATTAGCAGCTGATCACGCGGAATACCTAGTTCCTTGACAGCTTGAGCAAAGCGGACTTCCGACTCGCCCCGGCCATAGATATCAGCATGATCGAAGAAATTAATGCCGACCTGGCGGGCAGTCTCCAGAACCTGGCTAGCTTCTTGTAGCGAATGGGAGGCCATGCGCATGCAGCCTAGGGCGATGCGACTGGCTCCGGCTAATTGACGACCAAGACATAAGGTTTCCATGATAGCGACTCCTTTATTGGCTGGCGTAGGAATGGGACAAGGTCTTACTTCTTGAACATACCGGTAATCCCGCGGGATACCACACGGCCGACTTCACGACCCACTTGGCCGACTACGTTCTTCATGAAACGATCCAAGAGATTGTCTGTCTTGCGACCACCAGTGCTAGTTGATTTCTTGCTAGTTTTTGCCACGTCTTCATCCTCCTCTTCTTCTACTTCTGCTGCCTCTTCGGCCTGAGCGGCTGCTAGGAGGGCCGCTTCCTGTTCTTGGGTTTGTTTGAGAATGACTTCATGGGCACTCTCACGGTCAATGGCTTCACCATACTTGTCATCCAATGGTGAGCTATTCATTAGGCTGGCCTTAACGGTTGGGTCGATGGTCCCTAAGAGACTTTGCGGTGGGTAAATGAGTACCCGGTCGGCCAGGCTAGGGCTCCCATCTTCTGTCAGGGTAGACACCACGGCTTCCCCTACCTTCAGTTCTTGAATGACCTTGGCTAGGTCTTGATTGGCTTCTTGACGGAAGGTGTCCGCTACCGTTTTAACGGTTTTGAGTTCCTTAGGCGTAAAGGCCCGCAAACCATGCTGGATGCGGTTAGCCAATTGGCTGGCTACCTTGTCTGGAATATCGGTTGGGTTTTGGGTAATGAAATAAACCCCGACCCCTTTGGACCGTACTAAGCGGACAATAAGCTCAATCTTCTCTAATAAGACAGCCGGCGCATCCTTGAAAAGGGCGTGGGCTTCATCGAAGAAGAAGACCAACTTAGGTTTATCCAAGTCCCCGACTTCCGGAAGGTTCTCATAGAGCTCAGCCAAGAGGGCCAAGAGCACAGTCGCATACAAGGTTGGTTGGTTGAAGAGCTGTTCCGCATTGAGGATGTTGACAATCCCACGGCCATCGCTGTCTTGGCGCATGAGGTCGGCAATCTCCAAGCTTGGCTCACCAAAGAAGTTGGCTGCCCCTTGTTGCTCTAAAATAACTAGAGAGCGTAAAATCGCCCCAACTGAACGCGCTGGAATGTTACCGTAATGTTGGCTTAAATCGCCAGCATGAGCGGCCACATAGTTAAGCATAGCCCGCAAGTCCATGAGGTCAATCAGCAAGAGACCTTGCTTATCGGCCACATCGAAGACCACGTTGAGAATGGATTCTTGGGTTTCATTGAGGCCCAAGAGACGGGTTAACATGACAGGCCCCATATCGGAGACGGTCAAACGCAAAGGCGTCCCGTTCTCGCCTTTGACATCCCAAAGTTGTACAGGATAAGAACTTGGTTCATAGTTCTCACGACCTGTCTGAGCCAGGCGCTCGCTGACATCGGTATTGTTGGCTTGAGCCAAGGACATAAGGTCCCCCTTGATATCAGAGAGGACGACTGGAATGCCTTCTTGGCTTAGTAATTCGGCCAAGACCTTAAGGGTCACGGTCTTACCGGTCCCTGTCGCACCGGCGATAATGCCGTGACGGTTTAATTTATCAAGGCGAAGTTGCGCTGGATGCGCCCCCTGCCCGAAGGTGATGACTGAAGTCATGCTCTTTCCCCCTTTTTTCCTGATGACACTGGACAGTCTTCGCCCAGTTGCCCATTCTACTCTTATTTTAACATATCCATGGCCCGTAAGCGACCACAAAAAAACCGTCCACAGGTAAATCCTGTCGACGGTAGTCAATCTTAAAATTGTGCGAAGAATTCCAAGGCATCTCCCGCTTGCAAGAGTTCCCCGTGTTCCTTCAAGATGGCTTCCTTGACGGTGGCTTCTTCCCCAAATTCCAGCATGAAGAGGAATTGTTGGTAGAGACCGTCTGGTTCATAATCACCAATCACATCGCTCAAGACCAGATAGTAGGCGTCATTGTAGCGATAGAGGCTATTTTCAACCGGGAAGTCCCGTAGTTGACGTGCCAACTTGAGGAAATCATCCAAGCGATCGAAGCAGACAATCTCGGGCCCTACAGGTTCTTCCTGATCCTGGGCCTGTTCAATCTCGGCTTCAATCTCCTTGGTCAAGCCTTCTAGGACTTCTAGCTTCTCATTGACGCTGAGATCTTCTTGATCCTGGGCTTGTTGCTTATCTTTTAGGGCGGATTTACGACGGTCCAAGAGACGTTTGAGGACTTCGTTCTCCAGCAAATCTTCTAGGCCATTACCACTGCTACGGCTAATGTAGAGTTCGAGGCCTCGATCGGATGGGATGACATGGAAAGTGACGGAATCAGATTCCGCGAATTGGTTCTCTACGTCCACCTCTTCCAGGATGGAGTAGAAGAATTGCTCAATGCGGGCATGGTTGCTAATCAGTTCTAGGAAGTTAATCCCTCGTTCTTCCAGATCTTCCGGCATAATCAAGACTTTGATTGTATCCTCATTGATACGTTCCATTTCCATAGTAACACCTCCTCTATTTCTTCATTATACTAAACTTTAGGCCAAGACGCTATCCTAATGTATTGTCCTAAGGGAAAAGAAAGGCGAGGCAGAAACAAGGTTCCGGCCTCACCTAGACTCTATTCATTACTCATTGACTAAGGCTTGCACCTTACGCAATTCCAAGGCACGCACTTCGCGTGGCAAGAAACGACGAATTTCATCTTCATTGAAGCCGATTTGCAGGCGTTTCTCGTCAATCATGATTGGACGACGCAAGAGACCTGGTTGCTCTTGCACAATGCGATAAAAGTCATTCAAGGATATTTCGCTAATTTCAATATTTAAGTCTGAATATGCTTTGGAACGGGTTGAGACGATATCTTCTGTCCCTTCTTCTGTCATACGTAAAATATCTTTAATTTCTTGTAGAGACAGTGGTTCCGAAAAGATATTACGTTCTGTGTAGGGAATTTGATGTTCTTCCAACCAGGCGCGGGCCTTACGGCATGAAGTACAACTTGGGGTCGTATATAACGTTACCAAACTAATCACTCCTTTTTTCAATAACCACTACGATTACTACTCTGCTATTATACTACCCCTAGCCCCTGATTACTATACTTTTTTTGAAATTTAACAATAAATCATACTTAAGACCGAGATTAGTTCATAGCTGTAAACAAAACTTCACAAAAAATTCATATACTCTTAGGGAATTCTTTAAAAGTCCTTGTTCAATCTCTCCTCTGCCTTCTTTTGCTAGGCGGGCGCCACATTGCTTTTGTCAATTAAGTGAAACTGCGTTATAATAATAGTAGCGAAACTAAGAGAGAATGAGGCTCGATTTGATGAAACCCAAAATTTTTTCTGGCGTTCAACCTACCTCAGTTCCAACCATCGGGAACTACGTTGGGGCTATGCGCCAATTTGTTGAATTGCAAGACGACTATGACGCTACCTACTGTATCGTCAACCAGCACGCCATTACCGTGCCCCAAGAGCCAGCCAAGCTCCACCAAACAACCCGTGAGTTGGCTGCCCTCTATCTGGCCCTAGGCATTGACCCTAAGAAGGCAACCGTTTTCGTTCAGTCTGATGTCCCAGCCCACACGCAAGCAGCTTGGATAATTCTCTGTACGACCGGCTTGGGCGAATTGGAACGCATGACCCAATATAAAGATAAATCCACCAAGCAGGAAAGTGTCAATGCTGGCTTGCTCTGCTACCCTGCCTTAATGGTTGCAGACATTATTCTCTATGATGCAGCCTATGTACCAGTGGGCGAAGACCAGAAGCAGCATTTGGAGTTAACCCGTAACTATGTGGACCGCTTCAACCAACGCTACGGCAAGGGCAAGGAGCTCCTAGTCAAACCTGAAATCATCACCCCTAAATCCGGTGGCCGGGTCATGAGTCTGCAGGACCCATTCAGCAAGATGAGTAAATCCGATACCAATGCTAAGGCGACCATCTCCCTCCTAGATGATCCTAAGACCATCCTTAAGAAGATGAAGAGTGCCGTCACCGACTCGGTTGGCCAAGTCAATTACGACCGTGAAAATCAACCGGCTGTCAGCAACCTGCTGGATATTTTCTCTGCTTTTTCTGGCCGTTCAATTGACTCTCTGGTGGCTGAATATCATGAGGCTGGCTATGGGACCTTTAAGCAGGCCATTGCCGACAGTATTATCGCGACCCTAGAGCCAATCCAAGCGGAATATCATCGTCTCTTGACTTCTAGCACCCTAGACGACATCTTGGCCGAAGGAGCTAAGAAGGCCAACCAACAGGCTAACAAGGTCCTAGCGCGGATGGAGAAGGCAATTGGCTTGACTTATCGCTAAAATTTGTGCTATAATGTTATATGTAGTAGATTGTTTTAATTATCAATAAATAAAAGGAGGTGACCCAAAATGGAATATGTAACTGATGTCGCTAAAGAACTCGAACAAGTTGTTGCCCAACTTAAGAACAAGCACATTCGGATGACGCCGCAACGTCGCGCCATTCTATCCTATATGATTCAGACACACAATCACCCTACCGTGGAAGAAATCTACCATGATCTCTTACCTGACTGGCCAAGCCTTAGTCTTGCGACCATCTATAATAACCTGTCTTTCCTAGTCAAAGAAGGTTATGTCAATGAGATGAAATTCTCTGATGTCACCAGTCGTTATGACTACATGGGCCTAAATGGCTACAACCATCAGCACATTATCTGTGAACGCTGTGGGAAAATTGCGGACTTCGCTATGACTAAGTTCCCAGATCCAACCGAAGACGTCCATAAACAAACCGGCTATACAACCAACCGGACTAAAGTCGAAGTTTACGGTGTCTGCCCAGACTGCCAAGGTCGCATCCGCGCCTGGTAATCACAGACGAAATCAAATGACGAGGACTGAGTCCTCGTCATTTTTGTATTCATAAAGCCAAAGGCAAGGGTTATTCCCTTGCCTTTTTTGTCTGATGCTACCAGGTCATACGGGACCGCGACATAGTCCGTAGGGCGCGGTTGTAGTTGACGGCTGGTTTGAATCCACTTTGGTCTGTTGGCAGCGGATTGAGTCTTGCTTCCTCCAACTCTGGCAGACTGTCGACACGGCCTGACAGATAATCCTTCAAGCGCGAAATGACCGCCTGCGTCCGGGTCATCAGCCCGCCAATCCGATATTCTAAGATTTCCAAGCCAAATGGGTTGGCTTCTTGTAACCAGACTTGACGACGACTTTGCAGGACGCGGTCATAGTCCGCAATCAGTTGTGGCAAGCGACCGTGAACGAGGTCAGCTAGTGTCTGACGGTCGTGGGCATGATAGGCCTGCCAGATTAAGTAAGGCAGGTTCCATTTGTTAGCCAAGCAGAGGGCATAGTCGCTATAGAACTGGTTGACAGCTGGGTTGCCACCCTCCATAGCGTCGAAATCAACGGCCAATTTGGCCATACGGGCCCCATAGTCCACATCCATGGACTCAATTTGTGGCATAAACATCGGCAGTAGCAAATCTTGATAGAAGAAGTATTTAGAAGGCGTCACATCAATACCTGCTAATTGATCCCATTCTGGCAACAAGTCTAATTCCCCTTGCTTGAGCCAGTCGGATAGGGATAAACCGGAGAAGAAGCTTAACCATTGGCTAAACTCCTCTTCTACATAGTCAGCATGGCTGTCTAGGTAAGAATAGAGGACCAGGCCGAAGACGGCCGCTTCAAATGGCGACTCAGAACTATCGTCTCCCCAGGCGGTCGCCATGACTTCCTGGATGCCGGTTTGGCGGGCCGCTTCTAGGCCGGCCAGGCTAGCCACCAAGGTCTTACGGTGGTGCGGCGTGTAACCCGTCCAACGCCAGGCCCCACCAGCAAAGCTGACTTGAGCCCCTAAACTACGACGTTGGGCGATTTTATCCAAGTAAGCTTGGGTGGTATGTTGGTAGTAATCCCAGTACATGAGGCTGATGCCCTCAGGAATGGCGATTTTCTCGTCTTCTCCTACTTGGTTATACCAAGAGAAGAACATGTCATCCCAAATGATTGGTTCTAGGTCATAGCGGTCACAGAGGGTCTTCATGCGGGCTAGGTGGTCCAACATAATGTCAGTCTTAGCTCGCAAGCCCACTTGATCCAGATAATGGCCTCGCCCTAGGTCATAGGCTTCATCCATACCTAAGTGAATGCGCTTGGTTGTAAAACAAGAAGAGAGAGAGGCCAACATTTGGTCGATTAAGGTATAGGTCTCTTCCCGCCCTACGTGGAGGACGTCCGCTAGATCTGCATATTGACTGTTAATATGCTCCCATTGGAAGAACTGGTTGAGGTGGGCCAAGGTCTGCACACAAGGCACCAACTCAATACCCAAGTCCTGGGCGTAAGCATCCAATTCACGCAGATCGGCCTGGCTATAACGGCCTCGGAAGGCCCCAAAATAAGGCTGCTCCGGAATTTCATAGACATCTTCCATATAGAGCATATACCAAGTGTGGCCTAAGACGGCCAAGCGTCTTAAGAGGGACTTAACATAGTCCACCTTGGCAACGGCATTGCGGGAGTTATCCAGCATGAGGCCATTGCGGCTGAAACTAATGGGCTGGCTAAAGCTGCTAGTCTGGCCGGCTTGTTGCCGCATATTCCAGAGGGCCAAGCCATGGAAGAAATGTGGTAGGTCAGGCGCCACAATGAGGACGCCCTCTCCTTGGTCGGATACTTCTAACTTGCCCGCCGGGCCCGCTTGATAGTCAACCAGGCGGCCATCAGGCGCTAGGGATAGGTCTAATTCTGCTGCTAGACGCTCAACCTTGTCGCGCAAGGCCGCATCTTCAATCCAAATCTTAGTCATACTACTTACCCTTTCTTAAGGCGATAGGTCTTGATTTCATAAGGCGCAATCAGCGAAGAGGTCTCCTCTAGGTCCTCTTCTAAGAGGTTGACCGATTGCAAGTGGCTAGGTAGATAAGGTGCCAGGTCGAGCGTCTCTGAGGCATGGCTGACCAGGCGGAGAATCCAATCTTGGCTATCGTGGGCCTGCTTGAAGGCCGTCACTTCGATGCCTCTTGGCAGGTCATTGACCTTGACAGGGCTGGCTTGCCAGTCAGCCAAACCTTGGCCTAGGCTGGCTTGCTTGACCAAGAGTGGGATGAAGATGGAAGACCCGGTCGCAAAGCTCTGGCTTAACTGATCTTGGCCTTGCCAGAATTGGAGGTAGGCACTGGCTTCGTAATCGCCCAGACATTGGGCTTCCGGTGTTGGGAAGTAACCCCAGTCACCTAATTCGCCGGTGCAACGCAAGCAGGTCAGATAGAGATAAGTCGCTTGGTCGTCAACGGTCACTTCATATTCAGGCAGCCCCTGTACACTCAAGGTCAAACCTTGACTCTCCCCAATGGCCACATTGCGGTGCAAGGCTTGTGGGTTGCTTGGGTTACGCCATTCAGGCGCCACATGGTTAGAGCGCCAGAGCCATTCATAGGCTGAGTCGACAAAGTGGCGGTCCGTGCGCTCAGGTAGCTTGAAGCCCAGTCGTACCCGGTGATCCAAGACCTCATTGTGCCCTTCTAGTCGGATGGCTACACCCCGTGATTGAGGGGTCAGGCTATAGGTCACGAAGATTTCAACCGACACTGTCTCGTCAGCCCGGCCAATTTGGCGTTCGACCACATCGATGACTTGTTTTTGCGCCTCTAGTAAGGCATAGTCAGCCGAAATTGGCACTTGAAGTTGATAGCCTAAGACCAGATGATCGGCCAAGCCATCGTGGATGACCCGGGCGCTAATCAGAGCATCAGCTTGGGTCAGGCGTTGGCCTAAGGATTCGCGGAAAATATACTCATTGCCCACATCCCCAGTTTCTTCTAAGAGACCTTGATCTTCATAGACCTGGCCGGTCACCTTATCGGTGATGGTAACGGAGCCGTTGGCTGCTAGGGCCACTTTGAGGTAGTCATTTTCGATGAACTCCTTGTCTTGGGCCCCACCTTCTAGTTCCAGGTCCTCTGTCTTAGGCACCAAATAGTACTCAGCCAAGGACATGGCAGGCACGGTGGCTAGCCATTCCACTTCTAATTCACGTGCGAAGTAGGCCCGGCGGAAACGGTCATCTGGTAGGTCATAGTCGAAGTTAGCCCCTAGGTCCACAATGGTGGCAGGCACGACTTGGCCTTGGCCATCCACTAATTGGTAGTCTTCAATGGCTAATTCTGCCATGCGTTTGTAGGCTTCCTTAACCGGATATTGACTGAAGAAGGCCCGGTCTAAGACGACTTTGCTGACTAGGCGCCCTTCCTTGAGGCAATTGCTTGGGTTCCAGACCTGCAAGACATAAGGCTGGTCTGCCAAGCGATTTGGCGCTTTGACCTGCTGAGCCAAGAAGTCTAAGATGCCCCGCACTAGGGTCTGGCTAGCCGCTTCAACGGCTTCAAAGCGGGACACCATGCCCCGGTGAACTTCGTCGATACTGCAGCCACAAATGCTGTCATGAGGATAGTTCTGTAAGAGGGTCTTCCAGATAAAGTCAATTTTATCGCTTGGATAGACGTAGCCGTAACGAGTAGCTAAGGTGGCTAACGGCTCCAGAACTTGCTCCAAGTAGTCAGACAGACGAGCTGAATACTGCTTGAGGTAGAGACGGGAAGAAGCGGTATTGGCCAAAGTATACCAACCATCCGTTGCTTGCGAACGTAGTTCCCCTTCCACCACACTTAATTGTGGTTGATTGCTTGCTAGGCTCGCTTCTAGGGCTTCTTGATAGAGGGTAAAGTTGGAGTGGATGAATTCATAGTCTGGGTAGAGCTGGTTGGCCAAGGCAATGGCTTGGGACAGATCAGTCTGGGCAGGTTGGTGGTCACAGCCATTGAGCATGAGCAACTGGTCAGAGACCGCATAGCGCTCTGCATCGGCTAATTTCTTGTCCCAGAAGACTTTGGCTTGCTCAGGATCAGCAGGGATTTCATTGCCGTTACTATACCAGTTAGCGAAGAGAATCCCCAGGACATCCGAGCCATCTGGACTCTTCCAGGTAAGCTCTGAGAAGGCCGACTTGAAGCTGCCTTCTTCAAAGGTCTGGTTGTCAAAGCCCGTTGGTTTGACCCCGCGACCAAAGGCTGCCACAGACATGCCCATACCACGAGTGATTTGTGGGGTTTGGCCGGTTAGGCCGAAGGTGTCCGGATAGTAACCTAATTGTTCGCCCTTAACCCCCCAGCGTTTGAGATCTTGATAACCAATCAGACCGTTACGTACGGTTGCCTCGCCACTAATCAGGAAGGCATCCTGCAAGATATAGAAGGGCCCAATCCGTAATTTGCCGGACTGAACGGCCGCCTTAAGTCGCGCTTCTTGATGAGGACGAATTTGTAGATAGTCGTCCAAGGTGATGGTCTGGCCATCCAGGTGGAAGTAACGGTAGTCTGGATCTGTGTCGAACAGGTCTAGGACTTGATCAATCAAGTCGACTAAACGTAGGTGGTGTTCTTCAAAGGGAAGATACCATTCCCGATCCCAGTGGGAGTGGGAAATGATATGAACTGTTTTCTTGCTCATGTTATTGCCTCATGTCTTTCTAGCGTTTAACGCGAATATCGAAGTAGTCTAAGAGGAGTTCGCAGAACATCATATTAGACCAAGAGAACCACTCCCGGGTGTAACGACTGTCATCGTCCACGTGGAAGGATTCGTGCATTTGGTTGGTGCCGGCATCCGTATTGACCAGCAAGTCTAAAATCCGAGCCTTCTCCGCCTTATGGCTGGTGGTTAAACCTTCCATAGAGAGGGAAATTGGCCAGATATACTGATCCCAAGTATGAGAGGAGCCCAGGCCACTGGCTAATTTGCCACTGTAGTAGTAAGGGTTCTCTGGCGACAGAACGGTCTGGCGTGTGGCCACATAGATAGGATCATCTTCTGAACAGAAGCCTAGGTAAGGCAGGGAAAGTAGGTTTGGCACATTGCCATCATCCATGATGCTGGCATTGCCTAAACCATCTACTTCGTAAGCATAGACTGCCTGACCTTGGGCATTTTGAATAATCCCATAGCGCTCAATGCCGGCCTGGATTTGAGCCTTAAGGGTGGCCGCTAGCTCGATTTCTTCTTGAGTCAAGCCCAAGAAGGGCGCCAATTCTGCCACATAGCCCAAGACCACGCTAGCAAATTGGTTGGATGGCACTAAGTAGTGATAGGTACAACGATCATCACTTGGACGGAAGCCAGACCAGGTCATGCCAGTGTAGCCGACGGGTGAGCCCATGCCATCAAATGGCAGGGTGTCTTCTTGGCGGTCGGTGTCACGCACAAAGCGATAAGGACTAGCCCCTGCATGGTCTTGCTCCGTGCGCCAGAGGTCTAGAATGGTCACCAAGCCCTTGCGGACGGTCTCTGTTAAGTGGTCGGTCCGGCCACTATTAACATAGAGTAGGTAAGCTAATTGAATGGCATAGGCCAAGCTATCGATTTCGTATTTGCGCTCCCAAATCCAGTCATTCATTTGAGTGTGGTCGGTCGCCCCATGGCCTTGGCCATTTGGTTCTTGGTTGAAGGCATTGGTGTAAGGGTCAATTAAGATATAGCCAAATTGGCGCTCGACCAAGCCGGCAATCATGTCGTAGATGTCCTCATGCTCCTTAGCTAAGACCAGGTAAGGCCGGACTTGTGCGGTCGAGTCGCGTAGCCACATGGCCGGGATGTCTCCAGTCACCACGAAGGTAGTGCCGTCTTCTAGGCGTTCAATAGTCGTCTCTAGGGTATTTAAGAAACACTCATGAAAGACCTCAGCCCAACGGGGATTGACCGCCCGGGCTTGATCACAAATCTTTTCCATATATTTTTTTAATTCAGTTGATACTGGCATTGCCATTTTTCTTCCTCCTCATCACGAATCGAGTCTCCTCTATCCTCTATTATTGCTAAGCGCTTACCCTAAATCAAGTCTTGTCACAGACTTCTCTATTTTTTGCTAAAACAACTATAATTTGTTAATATATGCCCTTCAGAAAAACAGTAAAAAACCCCGCGAAAGCCTTTCCTTTGTGCTATACTAACATTAGCAGCTGATAAGGAGGTTCCCATGGCTGATTCTACTATCCCATCTTTCCTGCGGCCCAACAAGAAGTCTAGTCTCTTAGTGCTGGCCCTCTATACCTTTATATTTAGCTTCTTGATGCCAGATGCTGGAAGCCTCTGGTCTGATTACGGCCAAATTTTAAGTAAACAAAGCTACCTAATGACTGACTTTACGGCCATGGGGATGGCGGCTACTTTCTTCAATGTGGCTTGCCATTTCGTTATTGCCTACATCCTGGTCTACACCAACACGCGGTCACGCCTTAATGGTCTGCAAGCGGCAGCTGCCGGTATCTTTGCTGGCCACGCCCTCTTCGGGACCCATATCTTGAATATCCTGCCTATTATTTATGGGGTCTACCTCTATAGTCGCTGGACCGGCCAATCCTTCGGCTCCTTGACCACGGTCAGCCTCTTCGCCACTTCGGCGGCGCCCTTTATCTCCTTCTGGGCCATCGCACCTGGCTTGTCCTGGTGGTCGCTCATTTTGGCAGCCCTGATTGGGACTGGTGTCGGCTTCATCTCGGCGCCTTTGGCTGAGCAATACCTCAAGTTCCACCAAGGCTTTAACCTCTATAACTTTGGCTTCGCCATGGGCATCATCGCCATGTTCGGGACCATTAGCTTCCGCTACTTCAAGCTAGAGGCGCCTAGCCTCAGCATCCTCAATCAAGAGCATCATGGCCTCTTAGTCCTCTATCTGCTGGGCATCTTGCTGGGACTCTTTGGCCTAGCAGCCTTCAAGCGAACAGAAGTCAAAGCCAACTACGGCAAACTCTTGCGCCGGGCCGGTCGGACACCAGATGACTTCTTAGCTCACTTCGGCTTCGGAACGGCCGCCTTCAATATGGCCCTTAACGGCAGCCTCTACTTGTTGCTGGCCCTGGCCTTGGGTGTCCAATTCAATGGGCCTATCCTGGGCGGTATCCTAGGGATCATGGGTTTCTCCGCCTTCGGTAAGCACCCGCGTAACTGCCTGCCTATCTCAGCCGGCATTCTACTAGCTGCCTTATTACTAGGCCAAGACCCCGCCCAATCCTCAGTTTGGGTGCCTATCTTATTTGGGACCACCCTAGCACCAATTGCTGGACATTATGGCATCATTTATGGTGCAGTCGCAGGCTTTTTGCATTATAATGTAGTGAGTATGGTCTTTAGTTTACACGCAGGCATGAGCCTCTATAACAACGGCTTTGCGGGTGGCTTTGTCGCCGCCTTCCTGGTACCCATCTATGATACCCTGCGCAGCAACCATCACGCTTATGATGATTAGAAGGAGTCCCCTATGAATATCGAAAAACACAAAGCAACGCGTATTATGAAGGAGATTGTCTCCTATTTCTTAGACAATGGCCTCAATGATTTTAACCTGGACTTTAAGGCTAGCAACCAAGTCATTGAAATAACGGTCCAGGCGCCCTGCCAGGCCGAACCCGCTAGCTTCCAAGAGCTACTCAAGGATTTACAAAGTCCGCGGGAAATCGAAGTAGACGAATACTTTAACGCCCTCCTGGGTAGTCACTGCTCCGGCCATGACTACAGCTTCCTGGGCAAGGCCATCGATGAAGCCCAGGGTGGCTTCCAAGATGGCGTCTTGACTCTCACCATCAGACGTTACAAAATCAAATAATTTAGTCACTAGTAGAAAGGATTGTTTCCCCCATGGAATTTCTCCGCATGCCAGCTTATCAACTCTTCTTACATCCGATTACGGGTGGTGCCATCTGGGGCTATGTGCTTGCCATGATTTATCTGCGCTATGTCCGCCGCTTCCCACAATACAAACCGCACTTCTACGGCGCCTTGGCTGTCTTGATTTATGTGGCACCCCTCTTCTTAACCCGGCACATCAACGAAATCCACGGGCTGACCTGCGGATTAGCCTATGTCCTGACCCGTCTCTATGACTATGACCGAGCACAAGTTGCTAGCTAAGTAGACACGAGCTCCTCTTGAGGAGCTCTTTTTTTGTGGCTAGCTTGATAAGATTTGAGGCAAAAATATTTTGGGGCATTTTAGCTTTTGCTTAATATTTTTGGGATGACTCTTGGTAGAACAGCCATAGTAGGAATCGCTATAAACTTCTTGGTTTTCAGCTTTTTGATGCGAGTTGTGGTTAACCACAACTCGATGCCAAATATTGATTAGCAAGATTATTTTGTTTTAGGGTTGGCGCCTAGTAGTTCTGGGCATCTTTGGTCTTTGAGTCTAAAGTAGCTATCTGGCAGCGCCAGTCTTTTGCTTCGATAGGCTATTTTCCGTAAAAATTATTTTAGGCATTTCAAATTCCTTCCCATATTATTTCTATGAACGTTGATATCATATTAATAGTAGACTGTACAATCACTTTCTTGCTTTTCAGTATTTTTATGCGAGTTCGGGTTAACCCGAACTCAACGTAAAATATTGAAAAGCAAGATAATTAAATTCTCGGTGTTTGTGGCGAGAACTCGTGATCGCCTTTCGGCATTTAAACCTAAAGCGGGCATTGGGAGCTGGACCGGCTCTAGCCTGGCTAGGCTTCCAACGGATTTCTCGCCGTCCGACCCCTCTTTTGTCCCAAACATGAGCCTTGTCTCCGCTAAAAAATACTTGGGCTAGTTTAAGTTTCTCCATGTTTTCTACACTTCCATATTGAGATACAGGCAACGGCGCCTTTTCCTATGACTTTCTTGCTTTTCAAGATTACCCACCCAGTTCGGGTTAACCCGAACTGGGCCTAAAATATTGAAAAGCAAGATGACGACAGCCCGCCCTCCAGTCTCCGAGAATGCGTCCCTTCTCTTTCCTTGAAGGTCCTGAATCTTCAAGGTATAATGATAGAGACACTGATAGAAAGGAATCGCCTGCTATGATTCTACTACAAGCCAATGACCTGGCTCGGCGCTTTGCCGATGACACCCTCTATGAAGGGGTCTCCTTCAATATCCAAACTCAAGACCGTATTGCCCTAGTGGGCCGTAATGGGGCCGGCAAGTCCACCCTGATTAAGCAAATCATGGGCGAGGAGCCAATCTCGGACGGTTCCATCACCAAGGCCAAGGGCCTAAAAATCGGCTACCTGGCCCAACATGTTCGGACCGAATGGAACGACAGCCTGTCCATCTGGGATACCATGCTGGCAGTCTTCCAGGAGACTTTGGCCCTGCGCCAGACGGCTGAAGAAGCCGCCATGCGACTAGCCGAGCTGTCAGACGACACCCAAGCCCCAGCCTACCAGGCGGCCTTGGAGCGCTACGACCAACTCCAGGAAGCCCTAACCCAACGCAATGCCTATGCCATTGAGTCCGATATCCGGACAGTCCTACATGGTTTCCGTTTCTACGAAGCCGACTATGCTACGCCGGTTAGCCAATTATCCGGGGGGCAACGGACCCGCCTGGCCCTGGCCCGCATCCTGCTCATGGACTATGACCTGCTGATTCTGGACGAGCCGACCAACCACTTAGACATGACCACCCTAGCCTGGCTAGAAACTTACCTGACTGGCTACAAGGGCGCCCTCCTCCTGGTTTCCCACGACCGTTATTTCCTAGATAAGGTGGTCAACCAGGTCCTGGAACTGCGCCATCATCGTCTCCACACCTACAAGGGCAATTACAGCTACTATGTGGAAGAGAAGGCCCTGCGCCTGGCTGCAGAAGAGAAGGCCTATGCCGCTCAACAAGCCACCATTCAAAAACTGGAAGACTTCGTCCAACGTAACCTGGTGCGAGCTTCAACGACCAAACGGGCCCAAAGTCGCCGCAAACAGTTGGAGAAAATGGACCGCCTAGACAAGCCTAAGCAAGACAAGCAGGCGCCCCGCATCCAGTTCCTAGCAGCCAAAGACTCCGGTGAAGACGTCCTCGCCGTCGACCATTTGGCGGTGGGCTATGAGGCCACGCCCGTCGCCCAGGATCTCAACCTCCAGGTCCGGCGCCAAGAAGCCATCGCCCTAGTGGGGCCTAACGGGGTCGGCAAGACCACCCTGCTCAAGACCCTGATTGGCCAACTGCCTGCCCTGGCAGGGACCTATCGCTTTGGCGCGGGCGTCCAAATCGGCTACTACGACCAGAACCTGGTCTTGCCTGACGAGAATTTGACCGTCTTAGAAACTCTCTGGCAGGCCCATGACACCACCGACGAGAAGGTCATTCGGACCATTTTAGGTAGCTTCCTCTTCTCGGGCGATGACGTCCTCAAGAAGGTCTCCATGCTGAGTGGGGGCGAGAAGGCCCGGCTCAGTCTAGCCCTGCTAGCCACCGAGCACGACAACACCCTGATTCTGGACGAACCGACCAACCACTTGGATATCGACAGCAAGGAAGTTCTAGAAGATGCCTTGATTGCCTTCGATGGCACCCTACTCTTCGTCTCCCACGACCGCTATTTCATCAATCGATTGGCGACGCAAGTAGTTGAAGTCACCCCACAAGGCGTCAAGACTTACCTAGGCGACTATGACTACTATCAAGAGAAGAAGGCCGAAGAAGCCTTAATTGCCCAGAGCCAAGCTAGCGAGGCAAGCACTGAACCTAGCTCAGCTAGTTCAGCTAATCCGGCCCAACAAGACTATCAAGCCATGAAAGAAGCCAAGCGTCAACGCCGCCGCTTGGAAGAAGCCGTGGATCAGGCAGACGCAAGCCACGCCCAATGGGAGGCTCGCATCGCCCAACTCCACGCCCAGATGGAGACGGCTGCCTTGGCCAATGACCAGAGCCAGCTAGCCCAGCTCCACCAAGACCTGCAAGAGGCTGAAGCTGGACAACTTGAGGCCTTAGAAGCCTGGGAAAGCGCCAGTCTGGCCTTGGAAGACTTTCTAGCTTAAGTTTAGCATTTTCCCAATATATCCTATATGATATATCGGGAAATCAAAAAGGCACTGAGACTTAAATCTCAGTGCCTTTTTCATTGGCTTAAATCGATTTAGTGCCCCTTAGTGCGCAAACTTTGGCCCTCAAGAAGAAAAAATAGCCCAGCTTATAAGAATAAGCCAGGCTTAGCATTGAGGGTCAGTGGACTATATTTTTTTTGTAAATAAAGCGGATAGGCGGCCGCCCCAATCATGGCCGCATTGTCGCCACAGAGGGATAGAGGCGGAATCAGAACTTCAAGCTCAGGATAGCGACTGGCCAATTCCTCGCCGAGACGCTGACGCAGGCCAGAGTTAGCGGCTACCCCACCGGCCAGAATAAATTGCTTAACAGGATATTGCTCTAAGGCCTTGAGGGTCTTGCCCACCAAGACATCGACAACCGCCTGCTGGAAGCTGGTGGCCAAATCAGCCGTCACCAGCTCCTGGCCCCTTTGCTTAGCATTATGAACTAGGTTCATGACCGCGCTCTTCATACCACTAAAGCTGAAGTCCAAGTTATCTTCTTGCAGCATGGCCCGTGGCACCGGATAGGTGTCCTGACCCTGATGGGCCAAGGCGTCCACATGCTTGCCGGCCGGATAAGGCAGGCCCAGCAAGCGGCCGACCTTATCATAGGCTTCGCCGACCGCATCATCCTGGGTCTCCCCCACGACTTGATAGCTTGCATGCTCAGGCATATAAACCAACTCGGTATGGCCGCCCGAAGCAATCAGGGCCAGCAGGGGAAAGGCTAGTGGCTGGCCGATTTGACTGGCATAGATGTGGCCGGCCAAATGATTGACCGCAATCAAGGGCTTGTCGTGGACCAAGGCCAAGGTCTTAGCGGCTGTAATCCCGACTAGGAGGGCGCCGACTAGGCCAGGCCCTTGGGTCACCGCAATGGCATCAATGTCCTGCCAAGTGACGCCTGCTTGTTGTAAGGCCAGACGGGTCACCTGACTGATTTGTTCCACATGGTGGCGGCTGGCTACCTCTGGCACCACCCCGCCAAAGCGGATATGGCTTTGGACCTGGGAAGCCACCACATTGGCTAAGATGGTCTGGCCGTCTTCGACAATGGCCACACTGGTCTCATCGCAAGACGATTCAAAGGCCAGAATCCGAACTTTTTGACTCATGAAGGCTCCCCCTCCTTTTCTGATCGACTTAGTAATTTTTGCATAATGACCGCATCATCCACCGGATTTTGATAGTAACGCGGCCGGACAATTAAGGTTTCAAAGCCGGCCTGCTGGTAGAGGCCCAGGGCCGCTGCATTAGCCTGGCGCACTTCCAAGAAGACATGGCGGATGCCCCGATGGGCTAGTTGATTTAAGACGAAATTCAGGAGCTGGCGCCCCAAGCCCTGGCCCCGTAAGTCAGCTTGGATATAGACTAGGTTGAGGGTGGCTTCATCCAAGACATGGTGGAGGCCAACATAGCCCCGCACCTGATCATGGTCTAGCAGCAGGTAATACTCGGCCTGGTCCAGTTGGAAGTCGTCCCGACTCTGAGCTTCATTCCAGTGCAAGGCCTGATTGCCTTCAATAATAACCTGACGGAAGGCCTCGGGTAGCTGGGCGCCGGTGAAGGGCACCACCTGATAATGTTTGCTGTCCATGCCGACACCTCCTATTGCTGACAGTCGTAGACCATGAAGAGGGCGTCCTCCTGCATGGTGTGGTAGTAGTTGGGCACTAGGCGTTCAATTTCAAAGCCTAGCCCCTGGTAAAGGCTTTGAGCGGCCTGGTTGGTCGCCCGAACCTCTAAGGTCACCCGCCGGCTGCCGATTTGGCTGACGCAACGACACCAGCGTTGCACCAGGCGACGGGCATAGCCCTGGCGCCGAAAGCGCGGGTGGATGAAGAGATGGCTGATGTGAGCGGTCTTTTGCTGGCAACGGCCAGAAATCAGGCCCTGAATATGGCCATCGATTTCTAGCACCCAGTAGATAGCGTAGAGATTATAGCGGAAGTCGGTCCGGAAATCCTTGAGGGTCCAGGCCAGAAAGCCGTCGTAGCAGAGTTCTTCTAAGGCCACTAGCTCAGGCAAATCCTCTTCGAGTAATGGCCGTAGATAGGCCCCCGCACCCAAGGGCTGGGGCGGGAACTGACTGATGTCAAGGGCCGCATGACGCTTGGGTTGCGTCTGACTCGCTTGCTCAGGCTTGCGTCCTAGCACCCGCTCCTGCCAGAACTCACGAATAATAGTGGATAAGTGCTGCATGGTCGACACTGGTGCCTCCTTCTTTGGCTAGCCATTCCTGTTCCGCTAAGGTCAAATGGCCATAGACAGGCTCCAAGAGAGCTGGCTCTGCCACCCACTCATGGGCGACTTGCTGGAACTTATCGGTATGAGGATAGGCGGTCCAACCTTCCACAGTCTTAAGGCTGACATCTGGCAAGGCCTGGCTAAAGGTCTCAGCAAATGGCGCCAGATTCTGGCCTATCATCAGGACTTGGGCTCCGGCCTGCAAATGTTGGCGGGCTTCAGAGCTCAGCCAAGTCTGCCAATCGGCATGGCAATCCGCCGTCACCGCCACCAGGCCCTGGTCTGTCTGCTGATAGAGTGCGGTGTAGGCTGACAAGCGGCGGGCATCCATGAGGGGAATAATGTAATCTCCTACAGGAACGCTGGCTTGAGCTGCTAACAGGGCCAGGGAAGACATCTGATAGAGGGCTAGGCCCAGACTGTCCGCCCAGGTTTTAGCCAGGGTCACCCCAATCCGTACGCCGGTATAAGAGCCAGGCCCTACCCCCACATAGAGGCTATCCACGGCTTGGCGGTCCACATTGCAATCCTCCAGCAACTGGGCCACAACCGGCACCAAACGCTCCCCATGCTGTCTGCCAGCCGCTAAGCTAATATGCCCTAGTATCCGGTCCGCATCATCTATGACTGTCACTGACAGTGCCTCCGTCGCCGTATCTAATGCAAGCTTGGCCATGCCGCTCGCCTCCTTCTCTGATTTATCACCTATCTATTTTAACACAATGTGACCGGCAACTGAAGAGGCCAAAAGCTAGAAAACCAGCCTTTTGCCCTCTCTCGTCAAGCCATAAGAAAAAGCGTTGGAGCCTGAGGGCTCCAACGCTTTTTTATCTACTCTTTCAATAGACTGGCTTATTTTACTTGTGCTGCTAAAGCATCGTGAACAAATTGTACTTCGGTCCCGATAATGACTTGCACGTTCTTTTTGTTGAGGACACGCGTTGCAACAGCACCGGTAGATTTGATCTTAGCTTCGTCAACCTTGCTAGTATCAGCTAGGGTTAAACGTAAGCGAGTAGCACAGTGGTCAGTTGCTTCAATGTTGTCCTTGCCACCTAAACCTTCAATTAATAAAGGAATGTTGAAGTCGCTAGCTTTAACGGTCATGTTAGGGTCATTTTCAGTAGACTCGTCATCTTCACGGCCTGGTGTAGTGAAGTTGAATTTCTTGATTAAGAAGTCGAAGACCAAGAAGTAAACTGCGAACATTACCACACCTAAGACAATCAAGAGCCAAGGATTGTTAGCCATTGGCAAGCGGCTAGTTAAGATAAAGTCAATCAAACCAGCACTGAAGTTGAAACCTGCAGTAGCATGTAACAAGGCTGCAATTGTCAAGGATACCCCTGTTAAGACAGCGTGCACCAAGTAAAGAACAGGTGCTAGGAACATGAAGGCGAACTCAAGTGGTTCGGTAATCCCGGTTAAGAAGGAAGCCAAGACAGCTGCTACTAAGAGGGCTGATACAGCTTTTTTCTTGCTGTCTTTGGCATTGCGGTACATTGCCAAAGCAGCCCCTGGTAAACCAAACATCATGACTGGGAAGAAACCAGCTTGGTACATACCAGTTTGACCTAGAACCCCAGTGTTACCCCAGAAGTTCCCGATATCGTTAATCCCAGCTACGTCGAACCAGAATACAGCGTTAAGGGCATGGTGTAAACCAACTGGAATCAAGAGACGGTTGAAGAAACCATAGATACCAGCACCGATGGCGCCCAAGCCAACAAATGACTTACCAAAGGTAACTAAAGCACTGAAGACTGCTGGCCATACGAAGAGCAAGACAAGGGCAGCAAGTGATGCTACAAGACCTGCCATGATTGGCGCAGAACGACGACCGCTGAAGAAACCTAGAGCGGTTGGTAATTTAACATCTTTGAAACGGTTGTACATTTCCCCACCGATGATCCCTGATAAGATCCCGATGAAGGCGTTAGTGCTCTTAGAGAAAGCCAAAGCCACTTCTTCTGGTTTTACCCCTTGTAATTGAGCCACAACATCCTTAGATAGGATGGTCGTGATAATCAAGAAGGCTACCAAACCACTGAGACCGGCTGCCCCGTTCTTATCTTTGGCTAAACCTACAGCCAAACCAACGGCGAATAAGAGTGGAATTTTGTCGATTAAGACTAAACCTGCTTGAATCAAGAAGACTGCTACTGGGTTGGTCCCGGTTTGGCCTGGAACACCTAAACCAGCAGGGCTAATCCAGTAACCAATCCCCATTAAAATGGAAGCCACTGGTAAAATGGCAACAGGTAGCATCAAAGAGCGACCCATTTTTTGTAAATATGACATCATTGTTTTTTCCTACTTTCTATTTATCTTAATACTGATTGTCCCATACGGAAATAAGTATGTCGCTTCCCTCTAATTGCTAGCGACAAGGCCAGAATATTCTCTGGATCTGGCATGCGTCCGTAGGAACCATCGCCAATGTGATGAATATCTGTACCCACGCGTTTGTTGGCTAGCGCAAATTCGCGAATGGTCCCACTATCGGCACTTTCCTGACTGGTGCCAATGGTTGAGATAACTAAACCGCCCAAGTCCTTGACCTGCTCGGCAATCCGCGCCACCTGGTCTTCTCTGACACCTGGCACGGTCCCCACACTTGGAATCAAGACGCCATCCGCACCTGCTGCCATATAGGCTAACAAATGCGCTTCAGAGACCACTTTCTCGCCAGTCCCGGCACTGTGCATCTTACCTGCAAAGACCAGTCCCTTGAAATGCTGCTTAGCTAGCCGCACCGTGGCTTCAATGGCCTGATGACTAACCCCTGTCGAAGGGTTACCCGTCAAGACCAAGAAATCAAATCCCTCTCGGTTAGCGGCTTGGAAGTTCTCTACTGTGGCACGTCGGCCCTCAGGTAGGTCAATCCAATCTTCTAGCGCTTCAGCACTTGGGTCAACAGGTTCTAAGTTCAACCCCATAGGTCTACCGGTTAATTCTTTGAGATAGGCAATGGGCGCGTCCATGGCAGGCAAACTATGGATAAATTTGGTGGATAGATCATATTCATTCAATAATAGCATATCCGCACTAAATGCCCGCATCATCTCCGCATTGCTCACCCCTTCAATTAGCGGCGCCTTAGTAACCACTGTCTCCGCCAAGATAATACGGCCTTCACTGGCCTTAATGGCTTGTTTTAGTTCCGCGGCTGTCAAAGTTTTGACCTCGCTGGCTGTGCAAGACAACAAACGTTTATGAGCCATGCTTCTCCCCCTTTCCAGATATTTTTGAAACGTATTCTAGGATACGTCTTGCCTTCATTATAGTCCTGAAACCCCTTAATGTAAAGCCTTTCCGCTCCAAATTCGGCACATCACTAATTGAGATAAATTTCAGCTTAATTTTGACTCCCCTTCCGATAGGCAACACTTGGACGATAAAACTATAAGCTATCTAATCCGCACTATTATGACACTTTTTTGTCTAGTCTAATTACAAAAATAAGGTTAGGACAAAATCCTAACCTTATGGGCTTATTGATTAAATTGGCTTTGATAGAGCTCATAGTAGAAGCCCTTGGCTGCCAAGAGGCTGTCGTGATTGCCTTGTTCTACAATCTGACCGTCACGTAAGACCAGAATCTTATCGGCTTCCTGAATGGTCGACAGACGATGGGCAATGACGAAGCTGGTCCGCCCCTCCATCAAGCGACTCATGGCCTTCTGGATGAGGAGCTCCAGACGGGTATCCACTGACGAGGTGGCCTCGTCCAGAATCAGAATCTTAGGATCTGCCAGCAAGGCCCGGGCGATTGTCAGCAGTTGCTTCTGACCCAAGGAAATATTGCTGGATTCCTGGTTCATCTTCATATTGTAACCACCCGGCAAGGTCCGGATAAAGTGGTCCACGTTGGCGGCCTTAGCTGCTTCCACGATTTGTTCATCAGTAGCGTTTAAGTTACCGAAACGCAGATTGTCCTTAATGGTCCCTTCATAGAGCCAGGCATCCTGGAGTACCATGCCAAACTGCTGGCGCAATTCCTGACGTGGCAAATCCCGGATATCCAAGCCATCCACCAGGATAGCCCCCTGGGTCACATCATAGAAGCGCATGAGCAAGTTTATCAGGGTTGTCTTACCAGCACCTGTCGGCCCAACGATGGCAATCATTTGACCGGGTTCAACTTCTAGGTTGAAGTTACGAATCAGAGGCTTATCTTCTTGGTAGTGGAAGGCCACGTCCTGGAAGCTGACCCGCCCTGTTAGCGGCCCTGCCAAATGAGCCTTAGCACTCACCACTTCTTCGGGCGCATCCATCAATTCTAGAATCCGGTCCAGGGAAGACTTAGCTGACTGCAAGGCACCTGTCAGCTGGGTGATCGTCTGAATCGGTTGGTTGACCTGCCAGACATACTGGACGAAGGCTTGCAGGTTCCCGATAGTCAGCACCCCTTGCAAGACGGCCAAGCCCCCCAGCAGCGCTAGGAGCAAGTAGGTCATGTGGGAGATGAAGCCTACCAGCGGCATGACCATCGAAGACACCATGGTCGCCTTAAAGCCTACTTGTTGTAAATTATGGGTAATGTCATAAAATTCCTGGGCGGATTGTTCTTCCCGGCCATAAAGCTTGATGACATTGAAACCCGTTAGGTTCTCCTGGACAAAGCCATAGAGGCGACCTAAGGCGTCGGCCTGGCCCTTGAAATAAGGCTGAGATAGAACCAGGACCTTCTTAGCCACCCAATAAGACAGTGGCATAGAGATAATGACCACTAAGGCCAAGCTTGCGTTAAGCCAAATCATCATGGCTATCACCAAACCAAGGGTGAAGACGGCATTGACAATTTGGAGCAGGCTCTGCTGCAAGGCATTAGAAACGGACTCCACATCACCGGTCATACGCCCCAAGAGGTCACCAAACTGGTGTTGGTCCACATAGGAGACCGGCAGGCGGTTGAGTTTCTGGTTCATGGCCTGACGTAGATCTCGAATGGTCCCTTGGACGGCATTGGTGATGGCCACGTTGGCTAGATAGGCAGACACTTGATAGGTCAAACCACGGAAGAAATAGATAACTAGAATCCAGCCAATATAGGCGTAATTGAGGCTAGCGCCCGGTACCTTTTGCAGGATGGCCACGCTACCACGCGAGATTTCCGTCAGGGCTAACCCCCAAATGAAAGGCTCCAAGACGGAGGCAATGTCGCTCACAATGGTCAAGAGGATTGCCCAAAAATAAGACAAGCCATAAGGCTTCATATAAGGCAGGAGGCGCTTGATACTAGATACTTTTTTATTCATCTTACATGGCCTCCTCATCTAGACTGGCTTGTTTAAGCTGAGAATTGGCGATATCACGGTAAATCTCATTGCTAGCCATTAATTCTTGGTGAGTGCCGCGACCCACGATTTCGCCCTTGTTGAGGACGATGATTTGGTCAGCATTCATAATGGTCCCCACGCGTTGAGCTACTATCAGGACGGCCGCCTCTTGGGTCACTTCCTTGAGTCGCTTACGCAGTTGGGCATCAGTCTTATAGTCCAGGGCCGAGAAGGAATCGTCGAAGATATAGATATCAGGTCGCTTCACTACGGCACGGGCGATAGACAGACGTTGCTTCTGACCCCCTGACAGGTTGCTGCCGCCCTCTTCTAGGAAGGCTTCATAGCGTTCAGACCGGCTATGAATAAATTCCCGCGCCTGGGAGATATCGCTGGCCTTCTCCAACTCGCCTTCACTGGCATTCCATTTACCATAACGCAAGTTGTCGCCGATGGTCCCGGTAAAGAGCAGGGACTTCTGCGGGATAAAACCAATCTTCTGGCGTAGGGCCTTGAGATTGTAGTCGCGGACATCGACGCCATCCACCAGGATTTTACCCAGGGTGACATCATAGAAGCGCGGAATGAGCTGAACCAGCGAGGACTTCCCGCTCCCGGTCGACCCGATAAAGGCCATGGTCTGGCCAGGCTTGACTTCAAAGCTAATATTATGAAGCACCGGACTCTCCGTCTCACCTGGATAGGCAAAGGTCACATTCTCGAAGGTCAGATAGCCCCGCGTTTCCGTCTCGGTCACTCCGTTGGGATTTGGATCAATAGAAATAGGTAGATCCATGACCTCCTGCAACCGGGCTGCCGATACGGCGGTCCGCGGATACATCATGAAGAGGTTGGCGAAGAGCATGAAGGAGAAGAGAGCATGGAAGGCATACTCCACAAAGGCTACCAGATTCCCCACTTGGAGTGAACCCTGAGCGATTGGCTCCAAGGCAAACCAAACAATGGCGACAATCATCCAAATCAAGATATGGACGAAGAGTGGGTTAGCCCAACCCATTAATTTGAAGAGGCGGGACGAGGTCTCGGTATAGGATTGGTTTTGCTCATCGAAGCGTTGCTCTTGGAAATCCTCGCGCGCAAAGGCCCGGATAACCCGCAAACCAGATAGGTTCTCGCGGGCATACTGGTTAATCTTATCTAGTGTCTTCTGTTGTTGCTTAGACAGGGGCGTCGACTTTCTGGCCAAAAACCAGATGGAAATGGCTAGCGGTGGCACCGCCAATAAAATCAACCAGGCCAGGGACGGGCTGGTTACCAGAATCATGACCATGGAAGATGCTATCATAAAGGGGGTAATCATCCCCAGACGCAGACTTTGGTCGGCAAATTGCATGAGGGCGAAGGCATCCGAAGTTATCCGGGTTACCAAACTAGAAATCCCAATCTGCTCATATTCATGGTGGGAAAACTGCTGGATTTTGTCATAGAGATCATTACGCATCTCCCGAATCATCTCGGTAGTTAGCTTGCTGGCGGTGTAGGAGAGCAGGATGCGCCCTGCCACCCCGGCCAGAATCACTAGGAACATGATGACAGACCAGTAATAGAGACGGCTGACATCGTGAGGTAGGATGGCTTCGTCTACCATACGGGCTAGGATGGTCGGCAGGCCCAAGTTAACTAAGACAAAGAAAAAAGCCCCTAAGAAATCTAGAAACAAGAGCTTGGGTTGCTTGCGTAAATAACGCCAAATGTACTGCATATAGAACCTCCTTTTTGTTATTGATTGATTAAAATTCAAAAAATAGAGGCATCGACCGACCGGTCCTGCCTCCATTTATCTGCTTAATCCGCTTCTTATAAAGCTTTCTTAGCTTGTTCTACTAAAGCAGTGAATGCTGCTGCATCGTGAACTGCTAAGTCAGCCAACATTTTACGGTTCACTTCAACGCCAGCTTTCTTCAAGCCGTTCATTAAGACGCTGTAGCTGATCCCGTTCATACGAGCTGCCGCGTTGATACGGGTAATCCATAAACGACGGAAGTCACGTTTTTTCTGACGACGGTCACGGTAAGCATACATGTAAGATTTCATTACTTGTTGCTTAGCGGTCTTGAATAAGAGATGTTTGGCACCGTAGTAACCTTTAGCTAATTTTAATGTACGTTTACGACGTTGACGGGTAACGTATCCACCTTTAACACGTGGCATAGTAAATTCCTCCTTGGTTCTTCTCTAGTATTATAATTGCGAAATTTGTTGTTTAATACGTTTGTAGTCTGAATTAGATACTAAGTCAGCTTGACGTAATTGACGACGTTGTTTCTTAGTTTTACCATGGAAACGGTGGCTAGTGAAAGCGTGTGAACGTTTCAATTTACCTGAACCAGTCTTCTTAACGCGTTTTGCTAAACCGCGGTGTGTTTTTTGTTTTGGCATGGGAATTCCTCCTATAAAAAGATTAGTCTTGTTGCGCCGCTTGGGCTAATGGGGCTAGCACGATGAACATGCTGCGACCTTCCATTTTTGGTCGAGCTTCAACCGTTGACACATGGCTTGTGTCATCAATGAAGTCTTCCAATACGTCTTGACCCAATTCCTTGTGGGTGATGGCCCGCCCGCGGAAACGAATGCTGGCTTTGACCTTGTCACCATGTTCGAGGAACTTGATGGCCTGGCGTAATTTGGTTTGGTAATCATGGTCTTCGATACCAGGAGAAAGACGAACTTCTTTGACGGTTACGATCTTCTGATTCTTCCGTTGTTCCTTTTCCTTCTTCTGCATCTCATAACGGTATTTACCGTAGTCCATAATCCGAGCAACAGGTGGCTTGGCATTTGGTGAGACAAGTACTAGGTCAAGTCCGAAAGATTCTGCAATAGTGAGCGCATCATTAAGTGATTTGACTCCGATTTGTTCACCATTGTCTCCAATCACACGTAATTCACGTGCGCGGATATCTTCGTTAATGATCATTTCTTTAACGATGGTAGTCCACCTCCAGTTAGATTTCGAGCCTTACAAGAAAAAAACTAGCTTGTGTACACAAACTAGCCGCTACTTATCCCCGCACCAAGGCGCAAAGGAAACTCTCTATCAGCCAAGCACCTAAGGGGATTGGCGAGAAACGGCTGGTTTCTACTTGTTTTACTCAACTACGATAGTATAGCACAGCTTAGACCGGTATGCAAGGGGAAATTTTTTGTTTTTGCTAGTCGCCTAGTCAGCTAGTGGGGGATTGGAGTGTGACTTTTTCGGGGCTTCTGACCTGGTTGCTGCCTTTTTCTGGGGAGCTAGTGGTCCACTCGACAGAGTGGACCACTGGCTCACGGCTTTTCCTAGCTTTTGGCCCAGTTTCCGCACTTTTCCGGGCAGCTAGTGGTCCACTCGACGGAGTGGACCACTGGCTCACAACTTTTCCTGACTTTTGACCCGGTTTCGACACTTCCTCGGGTAGCTAGTGGTCCACTCGACGGAGTGGACCACTGGCTCACGCCACACTATATCTTGCGAAACTTTAGCCTAGTTTTGGTTGTCAAAGTTGCCTTGTCTAGACCGGACATTGGCACAGTTTAGCTCAGCTGTTTTGGCTATGGATCAGGCGCCAACCAAGTTAGTGCCCCACACCTCAACGGCCAGACAGCAACACTACATATAGTTGTGGAACAAGTTTATAAACACTATATATAGTGTAAAGCCTATTGACTTTACACTAAGACTGGGGTAGCATATTTTTGAGGTGATAAGTATGAATCCACAAATTAGAGCGGCCCAAGATATTCAAGCTGCAGTTGACCGCCTGCACCAACAGGAGTCAAGTATTGTTAACGAGAATGCCAACAAAGACAGCCAAGTCTACAACACTCAACGAGACTTGACCGCCAGGCATCGTTGCTAAAGCCATCGGCATTGGCATGTTGCCGGAAGCAGTCGCCCTAGCTCATTTGAACGGCGACTTGCACTATCATGATTTAGACTACCATCCCTACCAGCCTATGACCAACTGCTGCCTGATTGATTTTAAGACCATGTTCAAGCTCGGTTTTAAGATTGGCAATGCAGAAGTCGATTCCCCTAAATCCATTCAGACCGCCACCGCCCAAATGGCGCAGATTATTGCCAACGTGGCGTCTAGCCAGTACGGGGGCTGTAGTGCCGACCGTATTGACGAGGTCCTGGCGCCTTACGCCCAGCTCAACTACGAGAAGCATCTCAAGCTGGCAGAAGACTGGATTCCCGACACCACCCAACACCATGACTTTGCTACGGCCCGGACTAAGAAAGACATCTATGACGCCATGCAAAGTCTGGAGTACGAGATCAACACCCTCTACACCTCTCAGGGCCAGACGCCCTTTACCACCTTGGGCTTTGGCCTGGGGACTTCCTGGATTGAACGCGAAATTCAGCGCGCCATCCTTAAGGTTCGTCTGGGCGGTATTGGCAAAGAGAAAAGAACGGCTATCTTCCCTAAGCTAGTCTTCTCCCTTAAGCGCGGCGTCAACCTAGCTCCCAAAGATCCCAACTATGACATCAAGGAGCTAGCCGTCCGTTGCGCCACCAAGCGCATGTATCCCGATGTCCTCATGTATGACAAGCTAGTCGAGCTAACTGGCAGCTTCAAGGCGCCCATGGGCTGTCGCTCCTTCCTGCAAGGTTGGTGGGACGAGCACGGCCAGGGAATCAATGCCGGCCGCATGAACCTGGGCGTGGTGACCCTTAACCTGCCCCGCATTGCCCTCGAGAGCCAGTCACTAGAGGAATTCTGGCAACAGCTAGAAGGCAAATTAGAGATTGCCCGCCAAGCCCTCTGCTTCCGCATCGAGCGAGTCAAGGACGCCAAACCTTACAATGCCCCTATCCTCTATCAACACGGGGCTTTCGGTCGCAAGTTGAGTCGCGATGGCAAGGTCGATGACCTCTTCCGCGACAAACGGGCCACCATCTCCCTGGGCTACATCGGCCTCTATGAAGTGGCCACCCGCTTCTTCGGTCCCGACTGGGAGACGGATCAAGAGGCCAAAGCCTTTACGATCGACATTGTCAAAAAGCTCTACCAACACACCCAAGACTGGGGCAATCAATACGGCTACCACTTCTCCGTCTACGCGACACCAAGTGAGAGCCTGACCGATCGCTTCTGTCGTCTGGATCTAGAGCGCTTTGGCTCGGTGCCCGATATCACTGATAAGGGCTACTATATGAATAGCTTCCACTACGATGTGCGCAAGAAGCCGACACCTTTTGAGAAAATTGATTTTGAAGCGGCCTATCCGCCTTATTCTTCAGGCGGCTTCATCCACTACTGCGAGTACCCTAATATGGTTCAAAATCCTAAGGCTCTGGAAGCCGTCTGGGACTTTGCCTATGACCGGGTCGGCTATCTGGGCACCAACACACCGATTGATAAATGTTTTGAGTGTGGCTACGAAGGGGACTTTAACCCGACCGAACGGGGCTTCGAGTGTCCTTACTGCAAGAACCGCAATCCCGAGACCTGCGACGTGGTCAAGCGGACCTGTGGTTACCTAGGCAACCCTCAGGCTAGACCCATGGTGGCTGGGCGTCACAAGGAAATTGTGGCCCGGCAGAAACACTTGACCATCCGCATTAAGTCCTCCGACAAAGGCCTGGACCCAGCTGACGACAGGGAGGACTAGCCATGGCCATTCCTGAGACGACTACCAAGGTGGCCGACTACAAGCCCTATAACTTCGTGGACGGCGAAGGCGTTCGTTGCAGCCTCTATGTCAGCGGCTGCCACTTCGCCTGCCCGGGTTGCTACAACAAGGTGGCCCAGAACTTCAACTACGGCACTCCCTACACGGAGGAACTCAAGGAAAGAATCCTGTCCGACCTGGGCGCCAGCTACTGTCAAGGTCTGACCCTATTGGGTGGCGAGCCCTTTCTCCATACGGCGGTCCTGATTGACCTCTGCCAGGAAGTCAGACGACGCTATGGCCACAGCAAAGATATCTGGTCCTGGACGGGCTACGACTGGGAGGAACTCATGCAGGAGACGCCGGACAAGTTGGAACTCCTGTCCTATGTCGATATTCTGGTCGACGGCCGATTCATTCAAGAACAGTTAGACCTAACCCTGCAATTCCGGGGTAGCCGCAACCAGCGCATCATCGACGTCCCCAAGTCCCTGGCGACCGACCAAGTCGTCATCTGGGACAAGTTAGTCCGCTAAACACTAGACGATTTTTTGAAAGCACCCCATAAGTTGGATTTTGATTGTCCAACTTATGGGGTGCTTTTCATTTGATTGAGTCTTTCTCAAGTCCTTATCTTCCATTATAGAAACTGGGATTTTTTTACCCTTAATATTATAGTTTAATGCAGAGTGTAGCGATATAGTCATTTCCATAATGTGATAATCTATTTCTTTTATCACATGATTCATAAAAATCGATCATGGCGAGACCATTTTTAAGTTGTCCTCTAATCTGACTTTCTAAGGTATGGCTAAATTCATAGCCATACTCTGGATCTATGGTTATTTTGCCTTCCGCTTCAAGCTCTTTTGAATTAAAAGGTAGTGCAAACTTCAAAAGTAATTCCTCATCGGGTTTGTCCCATACAATGTCGGCATCATACATGTAGATCCAAGGATTCATAAATCCGACCATTAAGAGTCCACCCTTTTTCAATACTCGAGCGGCTTCTTTATACATATTTTCTAAATCTTCTATATAGACATTTGAAACTGGATTAAAAATAATATCAAAAGTTTCATCTTCAAATGGAAATGATTTGGTCATATCGCCTTGAATCGTCTTAATTTTTAAGCCTTCTCTTTCAGCAACCATCTCGTCTCTTTCTAATTGTGATTTAGAAAAATCCATGATGGTGACATCATAACCTTTTACAGCAAAAACTGGCCCCTGCTGGCCACCACCACAAGCTAAACCTAATATCTTTTTTCCCTTGGCTTTTTCAAACCATTCTGTCGGAACTTTTTTCCCAACAGTTAAGGCAACAGAAATTGGATGCTTTCTAGCTTCTTCTAATTCTTCATGTGTCAATGGCTCAGTATAGGCATTTTTTACCTTATTCCATCGATCTTCATTTAATTTTATATAATTGTTCATCTTCTGATCTCCTCGTTATTTTGTGCTATTTCGACTTAAGCATTAGATCCTTTTCCCCTGTCTATAGATCACTCATGTTCAGTTTATATTATGCAACCCAGGCCAGTAGTCCATCGCTTTTTTAATTATCTTATCGGTGTTGGGCGTTGAGCCAGTGGAAGACATCCTGATAGGGCTGGCCGGCCACTTGGACTTGGACCTTGCCACCGCCGCTGGCATTATCGGCCTCAAAGCCGCTCAAGCCTGGGCTTTGGCGAATGGCTTCCGGGTCTTGCACGCCCTGGACCTGCTGATTGAAGAAGGGAATCCAGGAGAAATGGCCGGAATAGCGCATCTTAGGCAGGTCTTGGCCTTGCACCGATTGGAAGAGGGACAGCCAGACATTCTGACCGCCCGCATCGACCAGGTCCTTGTAAATCGGCAAGACATAGGCATTGGCTGGCACGGTCGGGTCATCCAGACTATGGACAAACCAAATGGCTTGGCCTTTGAGGGCAGCCACCTTGTCCTGGTCAAACCAGACTCGCTGAGTCGGTGCATAGGCTTGAATACTACCCCGTTTCTTAGGGTCTTTAATCAGATAGTGACCGTTGTCCAGGCGCTGGAATTCATAGTAGGAATAGGCTGTTGCCTGGGGCACCAAGCCGGCAAAGTAGTCCGGATAGTGCAGGGCCATGTTGAGGGTCATATAGCCCCCGTTGGAGCAGCCCATGAGATGCACCCGATGCGGGTCAATCTGGGGATGGCTGGCCACATAGTCGCCAATGACCTGCATAAGGGACTCGGTATAGCGGGAATGGCCCGCCCCCGGCCCATTCAAGCCATCGCCCTCGTCCATCCAGTAGGTCGGCGTCTGCACCGCTAGGACATAGGCGCCCTTAAGCTCGGGCTGGTCCGTCGCCGTAAAAATCTCTTGAACTTGTGGCCGACTAAGGGTGGTCACCTCATTGCCTAGCAGGGCAATGCGAGGATCCTCGCCCCCTTCGGCTTGGCCATGCAACCAAATCAAGAGCGGAAACTTGGCCTGGGTCTGATCCTTGGCAGCCGCCGGCTCAAAGGCTCCATAGTGCAGAGTCTGGCTCTCCTCTTGGCCAGTCAGGGGATTGGTTACGCCGTCTACATGGACTTGCTCAAATTGATAGCCGGCCAAGTCCGGTAGCTCCAGATGGGGCAGGGCGTCATAGTCCGTCAAGCGAATCTGGGCCGACTTGCCCTCTTGGGTCGTCACCTGCACTGGTCCCACCGCGATGAGATAGTTAGCCTGCCACTGACTAATCAAGCGCTCCTGGTTGTAGCCAAAGAGACTACCTAAATCCCAAGAGTCCACCACCAAGTCCAAGGCCAGCCATTGACTGGCTTGACCCTCTGGCAAGGCCTGGCCCTGCTCGTCGGCTAGATAGAGGGCGCTCACTTGGCGCCCTTTGCCTTGGGTGGTGACCTCTAGCTTGGCACCAGGGTCCACCGCCGTCACAGGATGACTGAGCTGAAGGACGATTTTATTAACGGCCGGGCCAAACTCATAGCCCTGGGCCTGAATCTTGGCTTGAACCACCTGCACCTGGTCCGAATCTACCTGGGCTCGCGCCGCTTGGCTAGTCCACCAGCCCCTAATGACTAATAAGGCACCCAGGCAACCCGCTAGCAGGGACCACCAGTATTTGGCTTTCTTCATGACGACAACCTCCCTTTTGTCTCCTATTCTAGCAGAAAAGCCTGACCCACGCAAAAGCCCCCTTACCAACCAGTAAGGGGGGCTTGATTCTTGATTTAGTCTACTTTGGCTGCCAATTGCAAGGCCAAGCCGATGACATGGTGCATGTCATAGTAGCGGTAGTGGCCCAAACGGCCGGCGAAGGTCACCTGTGGTAGGGACTTAGCCAAGTCAGTATAGGCTTGATAGAGCTTGGTATTGCGCTCATCATTAATTGGGTAATAAGGCTCATCCCCGCGTGACCAGTTGGCTGGATATTCACGCGTTACCACGGTTTGTGGCTGAGTGCCGTACTCGAAGTGTTTGTGCTCAATAATCCGGGTGTAAGGCGTCTCGCGGTCGGTATAGTTAACCACCGCATTACCCTGATAGTTGGCCTGGTCCAAGACCTCGGTCTCGAAGCGCAAGCTACGGTATTCTAATTCACCCAACTCATAGTCGAAGAACTGGTCGATCATACCGGTATAGAAAATCTTAGGAAAGGCCGCCAAGTAATGCTCCTTGTCCGCGAAGAAGTCTGTCTCTAGGCGCACTTCAATGTTAGGATGATCCAACATCTTCTCCACAATCTGGGTATAGCCCCCGATTGGAATGCCTTGATAACGGTCATTGAAGTAGTTGTTGTCATAGGTCATGCGGACAGGCAAGCGACGGATAATGAAGGCTGGCAATTCAGTGGCTGCCTTGCCCCATTGCTTCTCAGTATAGCCCTTAATCAGTTTCTCGTAGATATCGCGCCCTACTAGGGACAGGGCTTGCTCTTCCAAGTTGCTTGGCGTCTTGCCTGCCACTTCAGCCCGCTGTTCTTCAATTTTGGCGGCCGCTTCTTCCGGTGTCACCACACCCCAGAGCTTGTTGAAGGTGTTCATATTGAAAGGCAAATTGTAGATTTCCCCATGGTAATTAGCGATTGGGGTATTGATATACTGGTTGAATTCCGCAAATTGATTGACGTAATCCCAAACGGCCTTGTCGTTAGTATGGAAAATGTGGGCGCCAAATTTGTGGACTTGAATGCCCGCGATTTCTTCCGTATAGATATTTCCCGCCACGTGGTCGCGCTTCTCAATAACTAGGACGCGCTTGCCTTTCTTGGCAATTTCGTGGGCAAAGGTAGCGCCAAAGAGGCCGGCACCTACCACTAGATAATCATATGTTTGTGTCATAAGTTTCTCCTTTTCTCCTTGAAAGCGGGCCTATTGGCCGAGTACTTGCTTGATTTGAGCTTGACGCTCAGCCAAGCTAGCCTCATCCACTTGCATCATATAGAGCTCAGCGCCCGGCATAGCATAAGATGGCAAGCCAGTTGAACCATGGCCAGTCAGGGCGACTGAGGTAACCGTGTAAGCTTGACCGCTCTCGAGTTGCTCGTTGACCAGTTCCATGACCTTAGCCAGTGGCAGATTAGTTTGCACCGACTGGCTCATGCGGTCCATGACTTCTTGGGCTTGGAGCAAGGTCTGGCGACTGCCTAATTTCTTAATCAGGGCGGTAATAACCTTCTCATGGTTCTTGCCGCGGTCATTATCCCCACCTGACAGGGAGTAACGCTCACGCACGAAGCCTAGGGCTTGGTCGGCATTAAGGTGAAGTTCACCAACCGGGAAATCGTATTTGCCGTAGAGGGAGGTAAAGGCTTGGTCGTTGTAGACATCAATGCCCCCTACCGTATCAATGATATTGAGGAAGGAGGTGAAGTTGAGGCGGACATAATAGTCGATTGGCGTGTCATAGAGACGGGCCAAGGTATGCATGGAAGCCTCCACGCCATAGATCCCCGCATGAGTCAACTTGTCCTTCTGGTCTGCCCCGCCATCCGCAATCGGCACATAGGCGTCACGCGGTGTGGTGGTCAGAAGAATCTGATGGGTCTTAGGGTTGATAGTGGCGATAACGTTGACGTCTGACCGGGAGACGGAGCTGACTGGCCCGAAGGTATCAATCCCTGAAATGTAGAGGTTGAAAGGCTGGTTCTCAGCTGGCGTCTGGCTAGTTTGCTGGTTGGCTGCCTCTGGCTTAGCCGGCTCTTCGGCTACTTCGGTCACATGATTGTACTGATAGAGCTTCTTGATCTTGCTGCTAAAGTCGCTAGCCATGCCTTCTAAGAGGGACTCATAGCCTGAGTTGAGGACCATGGCTTGAGCCTTGCCGTCCAGGAGTTGTTGGTAGGCCGCTAGGTAAGATGGCACTTCCTCAACGGTCACCCTTACCTGGCGTTTGGCCTTGAGGTCGTCGACTAGGGCTTGGACATTTTCGCGATCTTGGCCCAGCGGCGCTAGGACCACTTTGCCGTCTAAGGCCGACACATCTGCCACGCCACCTTCTGCTAGGGTAGCCAGGCTCATGGTCAGTTCCTTTTTCTGGGTATTGGTATTGAGTTTGTTGAAGAAATTGACGGTGGCATTCATTTGGTAGGCGCCGTAGCTAGCCCCCAAAATGACGATCGTGGCTAGGACCAGGGTGGTCTTGCCTAGGCGCTTGAAGCCGTTAAACAGAATCAGGAGCAGTAAGACCGCGCCCAAGCCGCCCAAGACCCAGAGATGGTAGCCACGCCCGGCCAGAATCTTGTAGGTTAAGAGGAAATAGGCAACCAGGCCGCTAGCTACCGCTGCCAAAATAATAAAGAGCCAGTTAATCCGCCAGAGCACTGACTTAGTCCGCCCATGGCCATGGCGGGAGTGACCGTGACGCCGGCCCTTTGAGTGATGTGATGCTGTCATTGTTAAGTTCCTTCCATAAATTGGATATCATTTCGTCGTTACTTTTTGCACTAAAAGTTATTATAGCAAAGATTCCGCCCTGGCAAAAGCCCCTAAGGGGCTTTTTTTCTAGCTAGTAACCCAGGTTTTTGGCCTTTCCATTCTAGCTAGTGGTCCACTCGAAAAAGTGGTCCACTAGCTCACGACTTTCTCCCTGTTTACCGCACTTTTCCGGCCTTTCCAACCGAGCCAGTGGCCCACTCCAAAGAGTCGTCCACTGGCACATGACTTTTTCCACGGTTTCAGCCTTTTCCGGCCTTGCCAACCGAGCTAGTGGTCCACTCGAAAGAGTCGTCCACTGGCTCGCGGCTTTCTCCCCAGTTTCCAGCTTTTCCGGCCTTGCCAACCGAGCTAGTGGTCCACTCCAAAGAGTCGACCACTGGCTCGTGGCTTTTTCTCCGGTTTCGCCCTTTTCCGGCCTTGCCAACCCAGCTAGTGGTCCACTCTCCAAAGTGGACCACTGGCTCGCGACTTTTTCCACGGTTTCGCCCTTTTCCAGCCTTTCCAGCCCAGCCAGTGGTCCACTCCAAAGAGTGGACCACTGGCTCGCGGCCTCTTCCCCAGTTTCTGCCTTTTTCCCAGCCCCCTACATAGCCAATGGCCCACTCCTCTGAGTGGGCCATTGGCGCAAAACTATATTAGCGATGAATATCGGTATCTTCCTGGGTCCACTGGGTTTCTAGGTGGCTGACATAACGGAAGTCCTTGGTATAGAGCTGCATGCGCTGGCGAATAATCTCGTACCAGTCGGCGCCCTCGGTGACCGCGTAGCGATTGTAGTCGGCCATCGGCACCGTTTCGTAGAACTCCGCATTCTCGGCGCCCGTAATATAGATTGGCATGAACTTCGGATCAGTGACGGTCACTTGGCCGTCCTCGCCGCGTTTGAACGTCACCTCGGTGATGCCACCTTGCTTATTAGCCGGGTAAATTTGGCCCGACATGAAGCTAGCCTGGGAGTAAATGGCAAAGGTCTGCTTGCCGTTAAACCACTGCATAGGTTGCAAGACGTGCGGGTGGCCGCCCAAAATCAATTTGACGCCAGCATCGCTCAGGGCTTGGAAGACTTGCTCCTGGGTTGGATCTGGAGTAGTGTCATATTCCTGACCTAGCTGCAAAGTCACCACTACAGCATCGACCTTGTCTTTGAGGACCTTGACATCTTCTACCATCTGAGGCAGGTCTACCAGGTTAATCAAATAAGGCTGGTCTTCTGGCACGGGCACGCCGTTGGTACCGTAGGAATAGGTCAAAATCCCTATCTTAATGCCATTCTTCTCGATAATGCGCGGGGTATCGTGATCTTCCTGGCTCTCAAAACTCCCTACATAAGGCATCTGCGCCTCTTTGAGGTTAGCAATAGAGGCTAGCGCCCCACGCGCCGAATAGTCCAAGGTATGGTTGGTCCCGTTGGTCACCATGTCCACACCGATAGCCTGAAGGGCCTTAATAATCTGCTTAGGCGCATTGAAGGAAGGGTAGCCAGTCACCGGATACTGAGGGTTGGCCACAATGACTTCCATATTGGCTAGGGTCACGTCAGCATAGGACATGTAAGGGGCAATCTGCGCCAGCATTGGATAGAAATCATAGGCGCCCCCTGGGTTCTCCCAGCTGATCCCATCCTTGTGGAGCCGGTCGACCGCCGATTTGTAGAAAGGATTCTTGACGCTAGCCATCTCGCTGACAAATTCATGCAACAAGACATCGCCAACTGAGCGCAACTTGAGCTCTCCTTCCTTGCCTTCAAAAGGCATCTCCTGATCCTTGGCCTTGAGACCTACTAGGGGTTCTGCCAAGACCAAGGGCTTGGGCTCGCTACTAGAGCTCTCACTCACCACTGACTCAGACTCATGCGTCTGCAAATGATCGTGGGGCTGGCCAGCCAGGAGGCCAATCATGGCGAATCCAGCCACTAGAAAGAGAACAAAGGCAAGTGCAATAAGCTGCGGACGATACTTACTTAAAAACTCTGATTTCATAAACAAGACCCCTTTGTAGGAAGATAAGCGCTATAATTACAGAAATAAGACATTTATATTACATATTTTACATCCGCCCGGTCAACCCCGTCAAGCCATTCCCCTAAAAATATTAGAAAATTTACTTGAATTTTCGTCCTTCGCCCACAAAAAGCAAAAAACGGCAGAAGCCTCAGCTTCTACCGTTATCATCTATACTTAAGCCTTACCGAAGTAAGCCTGAATCCCTTGGACCAGACCCTTAATGAGCTTTTCCTGATAGGCAGCTTGATTAAGTTTCTTGAACTCCTCGGCGTTATCCATGAAGCCTAGCTCCACCAAAACAGCTGGCATGTCCGTCTTACGAGTCACATGCAGATTCTGAGGACGTGCCCCTTGGTCGCGGGCGCCTGTCATCTTAACCATTTCGCGTTGCAGAAGTTGGGCCAGACGCTTACCTTCTGTAATCTTGCTTTCTGGGTGATAAGGCATGGACATGAAGCCTTCTTCCTCAATGCTGTGATCGTGGAAGAGGGACAGAATCCCCTGCACCTTACCTGATAGAGCCGCCGGCATGGCGTTGTGGTGAACGCTGACGAAGATATCCGGCATGAGTCGGTTAGGCTCAAACTCACGTTGGCCTAGCGGAATTTCCTTATCGTCCACGCGCGACTCATAAACTTCATAGCCCAGACGGCGGAGTCGGTCAGCCAATGGCCGGGTAATGTCTAAGTTCATGTCCTTCTCGGTACGTCCAAAGGCCACCGCCCCGGTCTCGGCACCACCGTGTCCTGCGTCAATGTAGACGGTCCGCTTGCCCATTGGTACTTCCACTAAGTCAGAACGTTTAGCATAGGCGAAGACCTTGTTATTGCGAATCAGCGCTACTTCAGCGTTCTTAGCGCCTGACAGACTCGCCACGCCAAAGCGTTGACCGAAGTAGTCCTTAACCGGCACGGTCTGGCGCTTGCCATTGGCGTCTAGGACTTGAATGGTCGTACCAATGCCGCGAACTTTGACTTCGTGGTTGACTAGACGCTCTTGATATTGCAGCTGCAAACGACCACCCGGTGCTGTCAGCAAGAGGTTGCTCCCTTGTTGGCTGAGGCTACGATCACCATGCCAGATAACTTCGCTAGCATTGCCTACGCTGCCTACTACTTGATAGACTTGTCCCTTACGGATTTGGCTAGCGTCGAATAACAACTCGAAGAGACGCGGGTTTTGAGTGGCTTTCACTTGGACATTGACTTTATGACGGCCATCCTGAGACAGAACTTGGGCACTCACTTCCTTGGCTGGCGCCGCTTCTCGATAGCCGGCCGCATCATAAGTCCCGTAAGACAAGTGAGCCAAAATCTTAGCTACCCCGTCTACTACAGAGAAGTCATAGAAAGAAGTCGAAATCCCCTTATCAACTGGCTTAGCAGGCGCTGACTTCTTGACTAGCACTCGTTGCTTAGCTACCATGGCGGTCAAGTCCCCTGACTCTTGCTTGTAGCTGTTATCGCCTGCCCAGAGGGCTTCTTCCTTATTGTCCACACTAATCAGCACCCGGTAAGTCTGGTCGGCCTTAAGCGCCGTCCGGTCAAAGTCTAGGTTGAAGAGGCGTGGATTTTGGCTAGCCCGCACCCGCAGGCCGACTTGATGCTGACCCTTGGTGGCTTCTAAGCGAGCCTTGATGACAGCTTGCGGCGCCACCTCGCGGTAACCCGTCGCATCATAAGTCCCATAGGCAATATGGGCTAGGATAGTCCCCACCGTATCAGTCGCCGAAAACTCGTAGAAAGAAGTGGAAATCCCCTTTTGCACTGGGGCTGCCTTGCGCAAGCTGACGCGTGCACCTTGGGCATTGAGTTCTAAGCCGGCCACTGCCTGCTTATACTGGCGGTCGCCATACCAGAGTTGCTCCTGGTTATCAGCTACCTTAATCATCACCCGGTAAGCCATATCGGCCGCAAGGGCTTTGGAATCGAAGCTAAGCTCGAAGAGACGTGGGTTCTGGGTCGCCTTAACTTCTAGAGGCACATGGCCTTGGCCAGTGGCGGACTGGAGTTGCGCACTAATCTGGCTCTTAGGGGCCACCTTACGGTAGCCAGCCTCATCGTAATCCCCGTAGGAAATATGAGCGAGGAAGGTCCCACGCCCGGCTGATTCGGTAAACTGGTAGAAAGAAGTCGAGATGCCTTGGTCAACCGGCTTAACTGGCGGCTGGCTGTTAGCCTTAGGGGCTAAATCCAGGGCAGGAACCGCAGACAAGGTCGCCGGCTCTGACTCATGAGCTTGAAGCGAATCGGAACTAGCTTCTTTGGCACTAGATTCCTGATTTTGGGACGCCGACGTCTCTTGGCTTGTTTCTTGGCCTGCTGCAGCGGGGGCCACTGCTGGGGCCGATTCTTGTAGAGGGTCCTGCACTTCATGACTGGCAGGTGCTACTGGACTGACTGATTCAGCATGCACCTGATCCAA
This sequence comes from uncultured Abiotrophia sp., assembly GCF_963520105.1. NCBI lineage: Bacteria > Bacillati > Bacillota > Bacilli > Lactobacillales > Aerococcaceae > Abiotrophia > uncultured Abiotrophia sp. The sequence goes on along the minus strand of NZ_CAUQPN010000005.1, from coordinate 81,545 downwards.
AATCATGACAGAACCTAGGGCAAGGCCCACTAAGGCCGCTAAACCATGTTTCTTCATTTTGGTGATTCCTCCTAAAAAAATACACATTTGTGGCTTGTAAATCCTTGTCTATCATACAAGTAAGCCATTCAAAAAGCAATAGATTTTTGCCCAATTGTCACCAAAAAAATAAACTTTCATCTTATAGTTAAGCCAGTGTTATTGAATGTCATCACATGGTGACAGACGTCATAACTCTGGCCTATTCAAAAAAATCCCTCGCGACTAACTATAGCCACGAGGGATTTTTAAAATTTGTTTATAAGAGAGCACGTATTTTGGCTGACTTCTACCCTATCTATTAGTGTAGACACTAATAGATAGGAGCACTTAATCAGACCTTGCGTCTTTTTAAGAAACCTAGGGCCATCTGGCCTAGATAGCTGACAAACTGCTCGCGACTGAACCAGAGAATAGCCAAGTAGATTAGGCCGAAGACAGAGGCCGATAGCGCCAAGGTCCAGAATGGCGAAATCCATTGTCTGAACAAGAAGGTGCTCAGCGTCGCCAGGACTGTCGCCAAGCCAATCTTGCCTAGGTCGGCGAGGACCACCATTTCTCTGAGTTGGTCGCGTAAGTACCAGGCCTGATAGAGGGTGACAAGCAATTCTGCCAAGAGCGTGGAGAAGGCCGCCCCGGCTACTCCCCAGCTTGGAATCAAGACCAGGTTAAGGGCGAAGTTCAAGACGGCACCCCAACAGACAGAAGACAAGACCACCCGCTCCTTACCTAGCGGTAGGAGAATCTGAATCCCCAACAAGTTAGACAGACCAATCAAGACAATGGTCGGCATAACTAGTTGCATAGGGAAGACCGAAGGCAGGAACTGTTCCTTGGATAGGAAGAGAATAGCCGGCTCCGCCATGGCAATAAAGTAAGTTGAGAGTGGAATACTAGCGAAGCAGACAAAGGCAAAGGCCTTACGAGTCACCCGCTTAAAGGCTTCATGCTGTTCCGTCTGAATATAGTGCGACAGACGAGGTAGGAGCACCCCACCTAGGGCCGTCACCAGACTAATCAAGATGTTCTTAATCTTAATGGCCGCATCATAATAGCCAACGGCTTCCTTGCCAATCATCATACCTAACATAACAGAGTCCAGACTGGTATAGATGGTGGTGGCGACAGCCATGAGGAAGAACTGTAGGGCTGGGAAGAAGTGACGCCAGATCTCCAAGTTAGGCTCTAGCTTGAAGCTGATATAGTGGCGGGCGTGAATGAAGTTGAGGACATTAGCCCCCACCGTCGCAAAGACCAGAATCCCCCCATAGATTAAATAGTCCGAAGTTGAATGAACCAGGAGGAACATGAGCACCAGGGACAAACATTTGAAGGCAATGGAACGTACCGTAATATAGCGGTACTGCTCCAAGCCCCGATAGAGCCACTCCATACCGAAGAGGTTGAAGACAATCCCCACCCCGTTAATCAGGAAGAGGGTCTTATCTTCCGCAAACCTTGGCACCAGGGCAATACTAACCAGATAGAGGGCCAGGGCTCCTAAAGTGGTAATGGCATTGAAGAAGAAAATCTCCTGAACCGTCTTGTTAAGCTCCCGCTGCTGGTTACGCACCCGCGCGACCGCCCGAATCCCATAGGTCGGAATCCCCACCATCCCTAACATGGTGGCGTAGCTAGCCACCGAAGTAGCGAAGGCAATCCGCCCCGTCCCTAGCGGCAGCAAGGTCCGCGAGATGTAGGGAAAGGTAATAATAGGAAAGATAAAGGACGACACCGTTAAGATGAAGTTCATGATAAAGTTGATTTTAATGGATGCTTGTTTGTGTTGGGTCATGAGCGACCTCCTAAGGAATCAATCAGTGATTGGTGAGTTTGGGCTGCGTAGATAAAGTTGCTTCCTCACTTCTTGAGTAAAGGACATACATAATACATAAAATAAAGGTATTGTTATGAAGATAGAGAATCAAGTCATCAATTAAGCCATGAACCGCAATGACGCTTAGGGCCAAAATTAAATAGTAGCGTTTTTGCTTCATAGCCTTATACATCACCATGACCATAACAGCCAGAAATATAATCATAAAAATCAGACCGTAACGTTGTAGGACTTGAATATAAAAGTTATCAACGTAGTTGTAGGTTTCGTTGACTAGCTCCCCCTTGGAGTCCAAACCGTAACCTATCCAGCTAATCACTTTACCGAATAGACCAAAGCCATAGGTTTGGAGAGACACTTGCGCTAATTGTAATCTATTTCCTAGGAAAGAATTCAGGTTAGCTTGCCAATCAGAAAACCAGTTAAAGCGAACGACAAAATAGTAACTGAGAACAAAGCTCAGCGGATAAATCCACATAGTAAGATAGGATAATAGCTTGTAATCTTCCTGCTCTTGTCTGTTGCCTCTCAGCTTCATAAAAGCTACAACTATCAAAGTAACGACACTTAATAGGAAAGTCAAACGCGCGTCAGATTTGATGTAATAGTAGTAGTTGGCAACAAATAAACCAATAAGTTCTAGCCAAGCAATTTTTTCTTTTCGAATATAGAGATACAACAGAGTCAAGTTGGACATGCAAGCTGCCCCAAAAAGAACATATCGGAAGCCAAGATACTCTCGGGCAACGCCACCACGAATGCTGACATAATTATTAATAACCCCTAATCGGGAAGATAGGACAATAAAAAGGAAAGTGGTTAGAATAAGCTTGAATGAATAACGTGTGAGCGTCTCAAAGTCAATATTCCGTGCACTAAAGACAAACAAGAGCATGAGGGGAACAATTTTAGCCCCTACCCCTGGCGAGACCATAAAGGTTAGCACAAAGCTCACGCCAACACCAACTAAACCTAACAAGTAGCGATTAATTGACCGTACTTCGAGGATTTCTTTCATTAACAGCAAGCTTGCCACGAAAAGTAATATCAGTAAAAAGAGGCTACTTTCAAAATAACGAGCATAAAACGAGGTATTCAACAAAGTAAAAAATACAAAGATAGTATAGGCACTATAGAATAAATAGGTTGGTATACGAGATGGATATAATTTGATTGTCACTTAATCACCTTCACATTTGTTTGCGATGAGCTAGGTCTTGTTCCGCTTCCTTACAAGCAGATAGAGTCGGGGAGTCCAGAGAAAGAGCTGGTACTTCAACTTAAACTGGAGACTAACATGGTGCGATTGCCGAACGGTGTCCTGATAAACACGCAAGCGCCGGCGTATCCCATCAAGCTCTCCATACTGCTTAGCATTTGCAATTAGATCAATCAACCGGAAAGAGCCAGCCACACATTTGATATTGAGCGCAGCCTCCACCCGCTCAGCCTGATTACCAAATCCAGGCAAGAGCGCTCGATTTGCCTCCACCGCATCATAAAAATCATAGTGTTTAAGGCTAAAGTTTGAATTAACCGTACTTCCTGACCTTTGGTAATAATGATAGGTCACCAAGGGGCTTACCACAATCGTCTGAGCTGCTAAAACATGGGCAGCAGCAACAGAAAAATCCTCATAAATTTTCCCTACAGGAAATGGGTGGGACTCAATCAGCGACTTGCGATAGAGCTTACCACACGCGGAAACAGTCGCTTCATGATTATAGAGCATGGCCTCCAGAGCTTCTGCTTGACTGGATGTAGAGAGCCTGAAATCCGCTTCCATCAGTGTATACCCGTTATAGTCTTCGTACACTGTGGTCAACTCAACCTTAGTCGAGACTAGGTCAGCCTTGTAGCGACGTTGCAATTCAATCATTAAAGACAGGCTGTACGGCTCGAGATAATCGTCCGGATCAAGGAAGGTCACCCACTCTGCCTGAGCCTTGGCTACCCCATAATTCCGTGCGTCAGATTGGCCACCATTGGCCTTGGCATAGTAATAAACATGGTCATAGCGAGACGCATACTCTTCACACAAGCGACCCGAATCGTCAGTAGACCCGTCATTGACAAGAATCACTTCATAGTCTGTATAGGTCTGGGCCAGGAGACTCTCCAAAGCATAGTGGAGATAGTTCTGTACATTATAGACCGGTATAATAACAGATACCTTCATGTTAAGCTCCTTTCTGATTAGAGTGCTTGATTGAGCAGACGATGATAGTAGGTGTCGCCTGACGCTGTGAGGGAAATCTTATAGCTACATTTATAGAGCTGAGTCGTTGACTTCACCCGGTCCCATTCGCTCACATCAACGAAATCATTGGCATGGTTAGCGATAAAATACAGGTCCTGATTATTCTGAGGAACCGCATCAATCGCCTCCCGAATGACATCTGAGTACCGATAGCCAATGTCCAAGAGGTAGTCAATAAGAAAATAATCAATCGGTAATCTATACCGTGTAAAGTATGCCACCTGAAAATCCCGTAAAAATCGGAAAATCACATGATTAGCTGAACCTGCTAGGCAGAACATTGCCCAGCGGTTATTGGCCACATACTTGGGATACCATTCTTTACCACGTGCAGGAATGGTATAAAAATCATTTGCTAAATACGAGGCACTACTTGTATCGGTCACATAGAGCGTCGAGTCGAACCAGACGCCCCCATAATCAGACAGAAGACTGCAACGAATCAAATCTGATAACTTGACGACATCAATGTCGCCTTGATCTACAAACATCCTGAGGCTATCTGGCACCTGGAAGTAGTCACTGAGATTGTCTTGCGTCAAAAAAGTCCAATTAAAACCGTATTGCTCAGCAAAAGCTTCCTGAGATGCAAGCGTAGCTTGCACCAAAGGTGGTGCCGCCTCACGTCCTTGGAGCCAAAGGGAGAAAATCCGTCGTGGAGTGGTTTTCGACTCGGATGCCGGGCCTGTGAAGTCATAGTTTTCCAAGAAATCTTGAAAATCACGTTCTAAATAGGTTAGAATCGCCCGATGTTTGGCTAAAAAGCCATGATGAACCAAGGGGCGAACGAAGGGAAGAGGAAGTTTGGCGAGCTTAGTTAGCACCTTATCCAGAAACTGAACCCACATAATCCTCCCATTAAAGACTTGCCGGTAGCGCGATAATTCACGCCACTTCTGTCTGATTTTGCCCATGGAAACATCTCCCTTCTTAGTTAGTTCGGGTATTCTTAAAACGCTTGAGATAGTGGCGTAATAAGCCAAAGAGACGATAACGACTGAGTCGCAAGACATACACTAACTTGCTTGGTGCTTCCCGCTTAAAGTCCGGTGCTAGGGTAGCCTCGAAGGCCAATAGTTCTTTCTTCCCTTGGCGAGTATCCGGTAACATCAAATAGAGTCGAACCTGTAAATTAATCATACGTTGAATTTGTGCCTTAACCACTTGAGCGCGAATCCCTTTCAACTTACCTGTTTGGTAAAAGGACACGAGCCGGTAAATCACGTTTTGGTGCATGACCCGATTCTTGAGATAACTTTCAAGGCTGACACTCTGCCCCACGCTACCTAGTCGATAGCGATAGATAGGGGCATCAAACAAGCTGACTGTCTCGATATAAGGCATAGGGTAAGTGATATATTCCATATCGACATAGAACATCTTCTCACCCAAGCGCACCGCATTATCCCGCAAAATAGAGCTTTTAATGGTCATGGTATGCATACCTAGTGTATGTTGCGTAATATTTAATAGTTCATCGAAAGTATAATGATGTTCTGGTGTCACACCTTGAAATTCGTGGTGCAACTCTTCTTGATTGCTGTCAACATAGACCTTAGTATAAGGCGACACTACCAAATCATCATCCACACCCGCTAGATAGTCTAGGAGCGCGTCAAAGGCCTGAGTATCCACCCAGTCGTCAGCATCTACAACCTTGAAGTATTTACCTCGGGCCGCTTCAATCCCGGCATTAACGGTAGAGCCATGCCCCCCATTTTCCTTGTCGATAACCCGTACTACCTGTGGGTAGTCAGCCGCAAATTGATGGCCAATGGTCGAGGTCTCGTCTTTGGACCCGTCGTTGACAATCAACAATTCAATTTGATCAAGGTGGCGGCTAGCCAGAATAGTTGGGACCGTCTCAGGTAAGTAGCCTGCTGCATTATAGGACGGCATGACTACGGTCAATAATTTTTCCATCTTACTCTCCTAATAGTTCATGAATCAGGCCTTGCCATTGAGCCAAGATTCTTGCTTTATCGAATTTTTCGGTATCATCCATAGACCGGTCAGACATGGATTGTCTAAGGTCGGCATCATCAATCAGGGTCTGGATGCGGGTCACCATGAGAGCCACATCATAAGGCGCCACTAGATAGCCATTGCGGCCGTCACTGACAATCTCAGAAGGTCCAGTTGGACAAGCAAAGCTGACAATCGGCAGGCCATACTGCTTGGCTTCTAATAAGACCAAGGGCAGGCCTTCATGATAGGATGTCATGACATAGAGGCTGTGGCCTGGATAGATATGGTCCATGCCTTTGACATTGCCTTTGAAGTCTACTTGATGGAGACAGCCTGCTGCCTCTAGGCTCGCTACTAGATCAGCCTTGATGCTATCCTGGCCCTCCCCGTAGATATCCCAGGTCCAGTCCGGATTGGCCGGCAGGATTTGGCTGGCTACCTTAGCCAACAAATCATAACCCTTTTGTTGACTAAGCCGGCCTACTGTCAGGATTTTTTTAACTGACATGTCAATTTCAGGCTGGCCTTCTAAGGCTTCTAGCCAGTTGTAGATAAAGCTGACCTTGCCGGCTTTCAAATGATACTTTTCAATGTAGTTTCCGCGGTCTTCATCAGTTAAGGTGACTACTCTATCCGCAAACTTAGCGCCTAGATAACGCTGAAGGCGACGTCCTCTGCCGTCATCGAAGGCCAGACTATGATGATCGCAGAAGACCGTCTTGATTCCTGTCCCCATGCAGGCTAAGAGCATAATGGTGTTAGTAGCGGGCGCAATGGAAAAGACCAGTTGAATGCCATGTTGCTTGAGATAGGTCCGTAGGGCCCGACTGGCTTTCCAGGTTAGCTCGCGTACCCGCGGATTGCCCTGGAAGAAGTTGTGAAAATGAACAGCCGGGTCCAAGTCGAAGGCCAGACCCGCCCCATCCATAGTCATGGACAAGAGATGCACTTGATAGTCGGCAGACAAGGCATTGGCTAGATTGACTGCTACCTTCTCAGCGCCGCCGACATGGCTGAGATTATAGCGTAGAATTGCAATTCGTTTCATGGCGGCCTCTTAGCGCAGGACCTTGCGTAAGGATAGAATCATAACCAGACCATTCAAGAGGAAGTAACCTACTGTGAAGAGATCATTCCACCCCAGAAGAATAGCAATCAGCATGAAAACTTGCGGCATGCCAGAAATGGAAGTTAAGTTCAAGGCAATGATTTCAGCTAGACCAAAGTTTTGACGGCCCTTGAGTTGTTGGCTTTCTTGGGTCTGCACCGTGTTAATAGCCTTATGCATGACTAGTCGCGGGAAGATAACGAAGGCACCTGACAGAGCCCCCATGACTAGTAGCCATTCAGGTTTCCAAATGCTGAGCGCTGAACGATAGCTGGCCGCTACCCCCATGGCTAAGTAGGTGATAAACATGGCAGCATATCCGCTCATGGCGTCAACTACACTCCCCATTGGCGAAGAAATCCCCTTGTAACGGGCTAGGTTGCCATCAACCCCATCCAACAAATTCCAGAGGAAGAAGCATAACCAAGCCAGGACTTGCCCTGCTAGAGTAGGAATCAGCAGCGTAACCAGCAATCCTATGCCTAGTGGAAGCAAGGATAAATAAGACACCTGGTTAGGCGTGATCGAGCTATTAATGAAGGGAATGGTTAATAAATAAGAGATTGGTCGTCCCACATAAAAAGCGAATAAATCTTTCTTGGCTTCTTGCCGCTTTTCTGGTGACATGGTCTTAGCTTCGATATCATTAATTGTGACCATTGGTAATTTGGCTCCTTTTATTTTTTGAGATAACGGTATAAACGAGGACGAATTTGTGACTGGATAAAACCCAGGCCGTGAACGAAGAGTCCTTGCGGCAAATGGCGATTGAGGCGCGTCATCAGCCCATCCTCTTGCTGAATATATCGACCTTGATAGTAATGCTTAAAGTCCTCGACCCCAGCCACCTGACTGCCCTCCACCCAAGGACGCTTGGAGGCGAAGCAAGTGGTAAAGTGTCGTACCACTGGTTGGGCTTTTGCTTCCTCTAAGATGGCTTCTGAATAATAATTGACTGGCTGCTTAAAGGCCAACATAGACCGATAGTCAAAGTCATAGAAAATCGTCATGGCATTAAAACGCGGATGCACTTGCTTGTAGCGGTCATAGAGTGCCGCATTGAGAATCCCTAAGTCAGCCTGTAAGACCTTGCCTTGGAATTTTTGAATAATGGCGATGAACTTGTCTTCAATTTTGTCCTGACGCCAAGCATCCAAATCAATCCATAGCACACCCGGGTTAAACATAGGCCGGTCAGCTGGAATGCCCAAGACTTGCTTATACTGCTTGTTGAAGGTATCCGATACCCCCATGACAATAGCCCCATCGAAAGGCGTCTCCACCAATTGATCTAGCGGCCCTTTGATGACCGTATCCCCATCTAAATGCAGAACCTGGTGGACTGATTCCGGTAGGATAGTCCCCAAGAATAGGCGACCAAATTGACTCAAAGAGCCCCGGTCTGACTGCAATTCTGCCGGCAAATCTATATCCTCTAACCATTCTATTGGCGCTTGATTGTACTGACGAGCTAGCTGCTCTAACTTGAGCTTACTAGAATTGGTCACACCATAACTCAAAATCCAAACTCGTGGGCTGAGGTGGCCATTAGTCTCATACAGCGAGGCCAGCGAGACTGCTAAGATATCCACAAAATTATCACTTGTTGCGTATACAATATCCATTATTTTTTCCTCTTTACCGAAAAATAAACCGATAATTCCACATTATCGGTTCAGTACTATTAAGTTCAGGCTTACTATGCCTTCTTACCATAATTGCCATAGTTCCCATAAGAACCATAGGCACCATAGTGACTAGCCTTAAGGTCTACCTTGTTGAGGACGACCCCTAAGAATTTAGCTCCCGTATGTTCTAGGAGTTCCTGAATCTTCTTCACGGCACGACGTTTAATGGCGCCAGCTTCAACTACCAAGATGCTAGCATCACACTGATGGGCCACAATAGAGGCATCTGTAACCAAGCCCAATGGTGGCGTATCAACAATCACATAATCATAGTGATGACGGCAAACATCAATCAGCTCTTGGAAGGAATCCCCCTGTAAGAGGGCCGTTGGGTTAGGTGGCACTGGGCCAGACAAAATCATGTGTAAGTTAGGCTCCGTAGTCCCGAAGACAATCTCCTTAACGGTTGCTTCACCTGCTAAATAGTGGGTCAAACCCACCACCTTGGAGCGAATCTTCATTCGACCGACGAAGACGGAATTACGAGTGTCTGCGTCGATAAGTATGGTGCGCTTACCTAACGCTGCAAGTGAAGAAGCAATATTCATAGCCACAGTAGATTTACCTTCATTGTCCTTGGTTGAGGTAATGGCAATCACCTTAATATCCTTACCAGAGAAGAGGATATTGGTCCGAATGGCGTTGTAATATTCTTCTGTCTCTGCAGAAATGAGTTTTTTATTTAATCGTGGTTCAACTTGTTCCATAGGACACACACCTTTCTACTTGAGCTTAACTTGAGGGACAACCCCCAAGAGGACCATACCTAAGCCGTCTTCCACGTCTTCCGCATAACGCACGCGGTCGTCTAAGAGTTCTCGCACCACGATATAACCTGCTGATAAGAGGAAGCCTAAAGCTGCCGCCAAGAGGGTGTTACGGCGAGTTTTTGGTGAGGATTTAATATTAGTTGGCTTAGCTTCTTCCAAGGTGGTCACATCGTTCACCTTGGTGACGCGTTTAATTTGTTCAGAAGCCACTTCACGGACACGGTTAGCCAGGTTGCTGGCCTTTTGTGGGTCGCGGTCAGAGACTGAGATGGATAGAATCCGCGTATCACGAGGAGAGTCTACCTTAACCACACGTTTGAGTTGGCTAGGTGTCATGCTGAGGTTCTCAGAGTTGATGACTTCTGACATAACGGTGTCAGATAGGATGATTTCCTTATAGTCCTTAACCAGGAAGTTCCCTAACTGCAAGTCTTGAGTGGTGACGGCCTTGTCTTCGGTCTGGTTAACCACATAGACGCGGGTAGTCGATTCGAAGGTTGGTCGAATGACTACTAGGTTAACTAATAAGGTCGCAACTGCTAGCACAACCGTAACAAAGACAATAATAAACTTAGCCGCCCAGAGCTTGCGCAAGAGGGCCATTGGATCAATTTCAACAAATTCTTGGTTTTTTGTTTCCATGGGGGTGTGAACTTCCTTTTCCTATTATTTTTTCAGGCTTGCTGACAAAGAGTTGGTGGGCATAGTCGTCTCCATATTTTTTGGCTACAAAGGCATAGGCTTCAGCCATATGATAAGGACGGCTTTCTACGTGATGAGCATCACTGGCAATGATGTCGATTAAGTCGGCATCTAAGAGTTGGCGTGCTCGCTTCTTGAGCACCTTGTAACGGTCAAAGAGCCCCATTGGCAAGAGACTAGCCGCATTAACCTGGATGAGACAGCCTAGTCTTCTCATTTCTTGCACTCGTTCCGGATGCTTGTGGAAGGCGTCGTAACGCTCAATGTGCGCAATGACCACATCATAAGCCAAGCCTTGAATGGCTCGAATGGCACGTACAATTTCCCGGTAAGGGAGCCCATAATCGAATTCCACCAAGACATAATCACTGCCGGCTAGAGTCAAGATTTGCCCCTGCTCCAACCGGTCAAGCATACTATTAGAATAGAAGACTTCTGTTCCTAAATGCACAGTCAAATCTGGCGCTACTTCTCGGGCAATGGTTTGAAGGTCCTGGAAGTGCTTGTCAATAGTGGAGCGACTAGCCTCGAAGCGCCCTTTGCGTTGGTGAGGTGTCGCGATGAGGGTCTTAATACCTTGGCCATAAGCTTGACGCAAAAGGGCCCGCGTCTCATCCAAGGACTGAGCCCCGTCATCCACGCCATAGAGCACATGGGAATGTATATCTATCATGCTTATGCCACCTTATCCTCTCACTCAATATCACTGGCGCCCTAGGGCGTCAAATTTGTCCAACCTATTGTAACATAGCCGCTATTAAAAGTATATAGACCTGTAAAAGTTAATCGGTTTCTTCTATACATTTTGCTCAATTATGTTAAAACTGAAAGTTAATCCGCTAATTGCTCTCCCTTATACTTCTACTAAAAGAGTTGATAAATTAACGATTCAGCCACTTTCAATTAGTATAAGAACTTCTTCTAGCTTCTATAAGCTAGCTTTAATTTTTTTGTCTCTTCTGATATTAATCCTCTATATAATCAGATTCTGATGACGACTTTTGTGTCACCACCACGCTCTTAACTACGTTGCTTGTGCTAAGGTCTAACAATCACTATACAAATTACCTAGTCGACTCTAGCTAACGGAAGCCCCCCCTTGTTAAGCTAGCTCACAAACAAAGCAAAAGGCAGGGGATAGACCCCTACCTTTTAAGTTTACTTTATGCTATTGTGCCTCGCGTTCTTTCTTCAAGCCTAAGCCGACCATGAGGCTACCTAAGCCAGCCATAACCGCCGCCCAGAGACTGAGTGGGGCTTGGCTCTCACCGGTTGCAGGCAGTTGGCCTGCTGGTGCTTGGGCGACATCGCCGCCAAAGCCTCCAAAACCGGCACGCGCCACAGATAGAGGATCAATTCGGTCTGGTGCTTGGTTTTCTTGCTCAGGTTCAGGCTGAGGTGCTTGATCTGGCTTGGCCTTGATCCGCAAGATCGTCGCCGTTAAGGGTTGCAAGGTGACAGATTCTGCATCATAGGCTACCCCTACCAGATCCGTCAGGGCTTGGGTCCCGGCACGGGCCCCATCCACCAAGGCTTCCGCCTTATCCAGACCAGGGAAGCGGTCAGGGTTGAAGCGCAGCTTGCGAACCTTATTATCTGCATTGACTACCACCACATAGCGGTCGCCATTAGAGTCCACTGCCTGATAGGCAATGACATTGTCGCTATCCGCAATGTCTGGCGACGTCATCATGGTCACTTGGTCGGCGATTTCCTTAGCCGTTCCTTTGCGGAAAGCATCGGTAGACTTACGTAGGGCAATCAAGCCGCGAGTGTAGGCCAGCGTGGCTTGGTTATGAGGATATCGGCCATCTTCGGCAACCTTACTCCAGTCAAAGCGGTTAATGATGTCGGAAGAATCATAGGAATCGTGAACGAAGTATGGATAGTCGAATGGCTTGCCCTGCTCATCGACTAAGAGATGGGTCTTATAAGGCGCCTTGTCGTCATCCACCTTATTCTTGTATGCAGGGTCCAACAATTGCTTGGTCCGCCCCATTTCCTGACCGGAATGGATAAATGGCGTCCCTTGGGAAGTCAGAATCATAAGGTTACCCAAACGAATGCGTTGATGAATCTCAGCCGCATGGGTCTTAGGATCCTTCTTAATGGATTGGGCGATAATATCATGCAGGGTTAAATTGTCGTGAGCAGCAATGTATTGAATCACATCACCCGGTGCATCTGCAATAAAGTTACTTGGGTTAGCAATAATATTATTGAAGATTTGGTAGACATTGCGTGGTCCGCCTGTCAAGAAGCGAGGTTGCCCTTCAGATGGGTAACCGGACTTGAGCTCGTTACGGATCTCATCGGAGAAGACCGCCACACCGTCAGTCGACCGCATCCAGTCTTGGTCGGCCGCTTGAACAGGATCCCCTTCGTCCCCGACAAAGGTCCGCCAACCTTCCCCAAGCATGAAGACCTTAGGATTGAGGGCGCTGGCTGCCCGGTAAGCCTGGGCAATAGCTTCAGCATCATGGTCCCCCATCATGTCGAAGCGGAAGCCGTCCACCTTGAAGGTGTCGGTCCAGTATTTAATGGAATCCACTAGGACCCGACGCGCCATCTTATGGGTAGTCCCTAGGCGCCCGCCACCAAAGCTTTCACGCGGACTACCATCAGCATTCATGAAGTGGTAGTAACCTGGCTCAATGTCTTCAAAGAGATGGGTCTTAGCGGTGTGGTTGTAGACCACGTCCATGATAACTCCCATACCTTGGTCATGGATCGCCTTGATTAATTGCTTGAATTCTTCAATGCGGGCTTGTGGCTTGCTTGGGTCGCTAGCATACATGCCGCTAAGACTGAAGTAGGATTGCGGGTCATAGCCCCAGTTGTAGTTATTGTTTTGGGTGCTTGGTTGGAGCTCACGCTGAGCACGAGCGCTCTCATTAGCAAAGTAGTAACTCATGACTGGCAAGAGCTGGATATGGGTCACACCCAGTTGTTTGAGGTAGCTGAGACGTTCCGCAAAGGCTGAGAAGGTCCCAAATGGTGACTTAAGCTGGCCTTCTAACTTAGGATCAGAAGTAAAGTCGCGGACATGGGCTTCATAGATAACTGCGTCCTCGCGTTTCTTGAAGCCTGGAATATTGGCATAGGATAATTTTGGTCCAATCTTATTTGGATCCACGATTGCTGCCTTGGCTACTTTTTCCTTGGCAGTGGCTTGGTCCCATTTGGCTAAGGACTTAGCATAAGGGTCTAAGACCAGAACCGACTGACCGCCACGCTCCACTTGGTAGTGGTAGAAGTAACCATCCAAATTCTTGGCTGGCGTGTTTTGGCCATTCAAGGTCACCGTCCACAGGCCCGTGCTAGCATCCTTAGTCAAAGGCACGCGCGCTACCACTTGGTCCGGATTATCCTTGTCATAGAGGACAGCCGTCACAGCATCCGCGCTTGGCGCCCAGAGACGCATAAGAGCGGAACCGTCTGCTTGTAGGGTGGCGCCTAACTCGCCCTGATAATTATAGAGAGAGTCTGTTAGCTTCCAACCGGTCTGGCTGTTGACGGTCTCGTCATGGTAGGTCAGCTTAAGCGGCGTCCGGCTGACATCCTCTTCAGTTGTCAGAATCAGGCGCTTGTTAACTGCGTCGACTTCAATCTTAGTGACTTTGACTGCTTGGCCGGTATTAGTGGTAACAGTTAGGTCTTGCTGGACTTTGGCTAGGTCCAACTGATCCACTGCCGTAAAGTTAGCTAAGACTTGGTGCGGCGCCGTCACTTCGGCACGGGTAATACGTTCAGATAAGGTCTTAAATGGCGTCGTGTAGACCGTGTCTTCCTCATCATGCAGGTAGACTTGCTCATGGTTGGCGCGGTCGCTGAAGCTCATGTCTTTGGTTTGTTTTGAAGTTGCTTTGTTCACGAGTAAGAAATGAATGTCCTTTCCAAGTTCTGTAATAGGTAAATCTAAGTAGCGACCAAAAGGCCCGCTCTGATTGAATTCTAGGGCGCCCTTAGGCCAGTCGCTAGAGGGGTGCTCCACATCCTTACCCCAGACCCAGAGACCCCAGTTGTCATACTGGCCGTCAGCCCGGTGATAGTGGACGCGCAGGCGATTCTTGTTGGCAGGAATTGGCTCTTCCACACTGGCCTGGTAGTTTTCGTCCAACCAGGCTTGTTTCATTTGCGGGTTGGTGATGGCTAGGCTTAGGTCCTCGGTAAACTTCTTGCTGCCATCGTTGACGTTGTTGAGCAAGTAGTTGATGGCGGTCGCCTGAGGTGTCACCGGCACATCCAGGTAGTAGCCATAAGCCGTCTTCTTGTCTTCTGAGAAGCGCATCGCCCCAGTCGGCCAATTGTTGGACGGCGCTTTGACCCCGTTACCCCATACCCAGGCGCCAATCTCGCTAATATTATCGCTTGGCAACTTAGCAAAATGCATACGGAAATGCCCCGCCGGAATCTCCGGCGCTTGGTTGGCTGGCGCCACCTGCGGCGCCACTGCCAGGGTAGCTGTAGGGCTGTCGCCTGACTCAGGGGTGGCTGGTTTGGCGGTGTCGGCTGGGGTGGCGCTGTCAGTTGGCTTGGTGCTGTCGGCCGGGTTAGTGCCGTCAGTTGGCTTGGTGCGGTCCGCTGGGTTAGTGCCATCACTTGCTTGAGCGCCTTCCGCCGCTTGGCTGGCATCAGCCGGTTTCTTGCCATCAGCTTGGCCCGCTGAAGTGGCTTGGTCAGCTGGCTTGGCGCCATCAGCCTGCCCAGCGTCTGATTGACCCGCTGGCGCTGGTGTCACCTGGTTGCCTGCGTCAGCCGCTAACTGGCTGCTAGATGCCTCTTCATTAGCCTGACTAGCCGCTAAGACTTGGGCACTGCCCGGCAGGAAGTATAGGGTAGTTGCTACTAGGACAGAAGCCACCCCCACACTGAGTTTCTTAATGCCATAACGCTCTTGGCGTCGGACTTGAGTTAATCGCATATCTTTCATAGTTCAGATATCCCTTCTATATTATAATGCGCTTTCATTTTTTTATTATAGCATGCTCTACCCTTCTTTGCTCCTAGCCTAGGTCATTTTGTTAACGCTAACAAACTTTCTTCCTGCAAAAGAGGGCTCCGCCAGTCCATTGTTCTGCCTATCAATGGACTGGCCTCACAAAAAACACCCCTAAACGCCCTTTTTGATAGAAAAAGCTCGCAGCTAGTCCATCGTTCCTCCTATCAATGGACTGGCTCACGCCTCCCCTCTGGCTTGGCCCTTTCTATCAGATTTCTAACCTAGCTAGTAGTCCATTAGCTCATGCCTTTCGCCACATTTCGGGTACTTTTTACCTGTTACCTGCCCAGCTAGTGGTCCACTCCAAAGAGTGGACCACTAGCTCGCGACTTTCGCCTCAGTTCTGCCCCTTTCCCCCAGTTTCCCACCCAGCCAGTGGTCCACTCTCCAGAGTTGACCACTAGCTCGCGACTTTCACCTCGTTTCTGCCCCTTTTCCCCATTTCCACCCCATCCAGTGGTCCACTCTCCAAAGTGGTCCACTAGCTCAAGAATCCCGCTTCGCTTTTAGCTCTTCCCCCCATACCAAAAAGCCCCTGTACTAAGGACAGGGGCTACGCCACCGATACACCTAGGCTTCTGGCGCTAGGTGGGATTTGATGACCATGAGTTCGCTATCTTCGACGGCTTCCAGGGAGTGTACTTCGTGAGGAGCCATGCGAATGATAACGCCGGGATAGATTTCGGCTGTCTCCTTCTCATCAGAGAAAAGGATTCGCCCTTTGACTGGGACGACGACCACCGTATAAGGGACGTGGTGCTGACCAATAGCTTGCCCGGCAGGTAGGACCAGGTGGGTGACTGTCTCGCTAGGCGTTTCCACCAAATGCTCAAAACGCTCAATGTCTGTGCGACCGTGATAAACTTTCATACTTCAAACTCCTCTCTAGTTCATAGTTCTATTATAACACAGCTCCTATCGATAACAGGCATTAAACAGTTTGCCCCAACATTATCTCTATGCAAAAACCGCACCCCTTGCATCGTGGCAAGCGGGTGCGGTTCATGTCAATGCTTAATTTTGTCCAGCAGCTTATTCTCCCTCACTTGTAAAATAAGCCTACCCCAGCTCAAGAGTCCCTAATCTCTCGAGCCAAGCCTCCTCAAGTGCAGAGCCCTCGCTCTGCACGCGCACCTGATACTGATGACAAAAATCTAGCATCTCCTTGTATATATGACGATCCGTTGAAAAAACGCCTTAAGCGTCTTAGCAGCCCTATCCATAAATAGCAGCTACCTGACCATGGATGGGTGAAAATCCATTCAGCCATCGAATCCTTGACTTGAGGCACTTGAGCAAGCCTCTTCGTCATCCCTCTTACTTAGAAGGAAATCCTATGAAACTATATATTCGACAAGGAATCAGTACCCCCATACTCGACTTCCTTGTTGAGGAGTTTTATCAGGTTGCAAAGGCATTATAGCATGTCTTAAGTCGCTTGAAAAGAGTATAGACTCATTTTTTGTAGAATTATGCACTTTTTTGACAATCTCCGATTTCGCTAAAGTTTTGGATGTTTTTTCGGAATAAATTAGGACAGAATTATCAGTCATATCATCCGCCTATATTCCTTTTAAAATAGAGATTATCATGTTTTTGAACTAGAGCTCTAGCCAGGCTCACATACTTAACAATATTGAAAATTCCTTTTCACCATTCAATATTCTAAATTTGTATATATACACAGATAATTGTATAGACTTTAATCCGATTTGTCGCGCAGTTTCACTCACGGCTCTCAATCGTGTCCGAACGCAAAAAAGAGACCCGGCTATCGCCCGGCCCCTTTGTCTTCAAGTTTGTCTTTAACGCCCGCTACCATGCTACGACCAAAGCCCTTAATATGAGCTAGAAGGCCTAATAGACTGTCCCAATAAGTATCATCACCGCGCACCGCCAACATGACGGTCTCGCTCCCCATGTAAGCAGCCAAGAAAATCAGGAGGCTATAGACCAAATTGAGGACTTGCACACCTGTTCCTACCTCATGCTGCCAGTAAGCCCAGACTTCTTGAACGGCATAAAGAGCTAGGATTAAAAGCAAATACCAGACCGCCTTCTGCCATTCAGGCGTGAAACGTGATTTGCGGCGCAACAAAAGATAGCCCGCTACACCCGTTAAGATAATATTTACAGTCACTAGTAAGAAGTTCAGCATCTTACTCCCTCCTCGCATCATATCTTTCTCTACTTCTAGTATAGAAAGTTTAGGCTTCCTAGGCAAGGAAAACTTTGGGCCAAGGCCAAAAATCAGTCTCTAGACCGAGCTTTTGTCCAGTTTAAAACTACTTGTAGGTTTTTTCATAATCTCCTCCTATTTTGATGCGTGCTAGTTGCCTTTTTATGCAAAATTGCTATAATGATGATAGTATACTTGCGCACAAGGAGCAACAACATGAAAAAGGCAAAACTCTTCGCCCATATTATTCTTATTCTATTAGCTATCGGGACAGTAGATGTCCTAGCCAACTTCAGTGGCTTAGATCTCTTGACCCATCTCGATTCCTGGGTAGGTCGGCGCCCCGACCATATCTCGGCGCCTAATGAGTCTAGCCGCGAGTCGTCCAAGGACTCCTCCTCTAGCGACAACTCCAAGGAATCAGCTGAATCCAAATCGGAAAGCTCCTCTTCTAGCTCATCCTCTTCATCCAGCTCTTCCTCATCTGAATCCTCTTCGTCATCTAGCCAATCCTCCGAATCCCGGCCAGGAACCCAAGACAACGATGACCAAGATTCTCCAACTAGTCCAAACACTCGCCAAAACAACGACTACACCGCGCCAACAAGTCCAACCACCCCGGCGCCAAACCCAGACCCAGTCACTCCGCCAACACCTGCGGACCCAGTGGTCGAACCCCAACCAGACCCAACACCTGACCCAGCCCCAGCCCCGCCAGCCGATGGTGGCGGCGTTGATGGTGCGGGGGAATAAGTAGATAGAAAATCCCAATCCATCATGGATTGGGATTTTTTGTTATTATATGTCTCTTTACTTAGGGCTAATTTTTAGCCTTCTCCTTATAGTCTTTGACAGCTTTCTGATAGAATTCTAAATCTCTCATGACTAGAATATTGAAGCGGAGATTCTTGCTCTCCTTATCGCCAAAAGTTCTGATTGCCACGCCGACCTTATCATTCTGGATGAGAACAAAACTGTCTTTTCCTACTTGAGGATCAGCCAACAGTTTCTTAAGCTCGCTCGTCTCTTCAAGCTTGAGCACTTTTAGGTAGGCAAGTAAAGCTTCCTTAGTTCCCAAGGTCAGGCTATAGCCCAGCGTCTTGCCATCCGGACTCGCAATAATACCTTCCTGATCTTCGCTAATCTTATAGTACTTGACAGACCTGCCATCTTCTAATGTAATTTCATCGGCATCTTGGAGATGTGTGTTCTTAATTAAGTCCATATAATTCTTATAAGAAGCTTCCGCATCATCGTTAATCAAGCTCTCTACCTTAGTAAAATGGTCAGTATATAAGTCAACTAGCAAATCCAAGGCTTGATCTGCTTGTTCTTGGTCAGCTGGCCGACTCACCTTTACAAAAAAGGCTAAATCACGATAAATCCGGATACCAAACTGCCCTTCGAAGGCAAATACTTGGACGATTGCCTTGTCATTCTTAAGGATTAGGACGCGCCCCTGGAATTTGGCGGGACTTGTCAGCATCGACTCTAACTCACTGGTTGGCTCAAGCCCTAAAGCTGCTAAATAGCCTTTAATAGCCTCGGCAGGAAGTTGATCAAAAGCATAACCAAGTGTTTGCCCCGTGGTGCTACCAAAAAAGGCAGCCTTATTATCCTTATTATCTCCTGTTCGATATAACAAATAGTCAACCTGAGATGACCAGGTTTCTTTCTTAGCCGGAATGCGCTCCGTGGCCTTGATAAAGTCCATGTATTGATTATAAGACTTCTCCACATCGTCGGTGATTAAGCCCTCTACTTGCGTAAAGTAGTCCTTGTATTCCTCAGCTGTTTGAGGCACAGACTCCGCCCTGACAAGGCTAGGCACCATAAGCACGAGGACGAATATGGCGAGTAGTAGTTTTTTCATTGGGTCACTTCCTTTATGGGGATTCTTTTCCATTATAGCACGAAAGTGCCAGGGACAAACAACCTACTTTAATAGGCACTTTCGAATAGCCTGCGCCAGACCCTCAGGGTTTTCCCAAGCCATTGAGTGGCCTGCATTCGGCACTACTTCAATTTTCACACCCTGCTCTTGCAACTTCTCAAAATCAGGGTCAGGTAGTGTTTGTTCGCCGAAAATAAAATACTTTGGAAAGTCAAATTGATACAAGAGCTGTCTCCAAGAGACTTGACCGCCTTGAACCGCATTTCGAGATATTTCAAATGCCGCCTTTGGCAGCCAATTTCTTAAAGTTGCTAGCCAAGTTGTATAACCTGCTTGTTGGTAGTAGACCAGCTTCTTGGCGAATTCCTGCTCCAAGTTGGTCTGATCCAGACTCGCAATATCAAAACTGGCTGCCCCATCTGAACTTGGATCTAGATTCGATTCACTTAATATCAGCTTCTTGACGCGCTTGCTAATCAGATTACATAATTCGATAGCGACAGCGCCGCCTAGACTATGGCCGAAAACAATCACTTGATCTAGCTTCAAATCTTCCACAAACTCACTTAAATATTGAGCATGAGCCTTAACACTGTATTCAAAATCCAAGGGCTTATCGCTGTAACCCGCGCCCAACAAATCAATCAGAATGATTCGCTGGCTATGCCCCAGCATAGCGGCTACTTCAATATAGTCGAAAGAACTGGCGCAGCCTAAACCATGTATGAATAGGATCGGTGTCCCCTTGCCATAAAAATTATGGTAACGAATGGTGTATTCAGTCTCCCTAATTCTGTACTCTCTCATTTCTAGTTCCCCCATTCTAAATGATGTATGACTTGACACTAAAGCCTCCCATCAAAATGATAGAAGGCTTTTTGTATCATTCAGTTAAATTACTTTGCTTGCGATTATACCCGCTCAATATGAGACTTGAAATATTTCTCTTGAAATCTAACAGCTTCTTCAATTTCTTCCACTGTATATTTTGTTCCTATTGGAGCGACAACCCATTTTTCTTCAACGTCATCGTCCCTTTTGATAACTGCAATTAATTCTCCCTCATATTCATCTACTGCTTTATCAACGCCAAGTACATACACATCTTGTTCTTCTCCATCAGGAGCGATTATTCCTTCAACATAACCATAATTGATTGGATAAATATGTTCCGGATAATCAGGGTGAGAACTCCCTAGTGGACGATCTATTTTAACTTTTATAACTTTGCCAATCATATTATCTCCTCCACAAATTCAGGTTTGTCACCCACTATTTCCACAAAAACCTCCCACCAAAATGATGGAAGGATTTCTTAAAATTCACCTAAATTCCACAACTTCCTTTTGAACCTACTTTTGGGGCTTTTTAGTATCAAAATAGTATCACTAAAGCAGTATTCACGCTTTCAAATCTCTAAAACAAAGTATTTTCAAACGCTTCATAACAGTAACATATTTGCTTCTGTTACTCCCATTCAATGGTCGCTGGTGGTTTACTTGTAATATCATAGACCACGCGGTTAACATGGGCTACTTCGTTAACAATACGGGCGCTGATGACTTGCAGCACTTCCCACGGTAGGCGGGCGAAATCGCTGGTCATCCCGTCGATAGAGGTGACGGCACGAATCCCAACGGTATAGTCGTAGGTCCGGCCATCCCCCATAACCCCAACAGACTTGAAGCCTGGGAGTACGGTGAAGTATTGCCATACGTCACGGTCTAGGCCATGGTTGGCAATCTCTTCGCGCAGAATGGCATCTGATTCACGGACGATTTCGAGTTTTTCTTCGGTGATTTCACCGATAACCCGAATACCGAGACCTGGGCCTGGGAATGGTTGGCGCCATACCAAGCTGTCTGGCATCCCCAGCGCTGTCCCCAAGGCACGTACTTCGTCCTTGAAAAGGGTGTTGAGGGGCTCAATCAACTCGAACTGCATGTCTTCTGGTAGACCACCCACGTTGTGGTGAGACTTGATAGTCTCGGCTGTCTTGGTCCCAGACTCGATGATGTCGGTGTAGAGGGTCCCTTGGGCTAGGAAGTCTACCCCTTCCAGCTTAGCCGCTTCATCATCGAAGACATAGACGAATTCGTTGCCGATGATTTTACGTTTTTGTTCAGGGTCGCTCACGCCAGCTAACTTGGACAAGAAGCGATCCTTGGCGTTAACCCGGATGATGTTAAGACCGAATTTACCAGCTAGGCTATCCATAACTTGATCGCCCTCGCCTTTACGCAAGAGGCCGTGGTCGACGAAGATACAGGTTAATTGGTCGCCGATGGCTTTCTGTAGGAGCACCCCTACGACGCTGGAGTCTACCCCACCGGACAAGCCAAGCAGCACCTTGCGGTCGCCAACTTGTTGGCGAATTTTGGCTACTTCAATTTCGATGAAGTCTTCCATGGACCAGTCACCTTTGGCCCCACAGATATTGAAAGCGAAGTTGCGGAGCAAGTCATTCCCGTGCTCAGAGTGACGCACTTCTGGGTGGAACTGGACGCCGTAGATTTGACGGGCTGGGTTCTCGAAGGCCGCCACCGGGCAGTGATCGTTAGACGCCGTCACGCTGAACCCTTCAGGCACTTGCACGATTAAGTCACCATGGCTCATCCAAACCTTCTCATGGCTATCTAAGCCAGCAAAGAGGCCTGTTTCACGTTGGTGAACATCTAACATGGAGCGACCATATTCGCGCTTGTTAGCAGATTCGACCTTACCGCCTAGAAGGTGGGTGGTCAACTGCATGCCATAGCAAATCCCTAAGATTGGAATCCCCAATTCGAAGATGGCGGGGTCAATGGTGAAGGCACCCTCAGCATAGACGCTATGTGGTCCCCCTGAGAAGATAATCCCCTTGACATTGCCTTCGGCTTGAATGTCGGTAGCACTGGTATCATTGGGTAATAATTCACTGAAGACCCCAAATTCCCGAATGCGGCGGGTAATCAACTGGTTATACTGACTCCCAAAATCCAACACAATAATTTTCTCTAACGATGCCTGTGTTTTCATGCTCTGCTCCTTTACTTCATCTTATTATTGCCTATTGTACCAAAACCCTGTCCCGGTGTCATTAAATGTCGATGAGAGTTAGAATGACTAGCTCCCACCCTATATATAACAAAAAAAGGAGGGTTGCCCCTCCTCGGTGATGCGGCCAAGAAGACTCGAACTTCCACGGGGATACCCCCACTGCCCCCTCAAGACAGCGCGTCTGCCATTCCGCCATGACCGCAAAATCACTACTCGACTATTATAGCATCCTGGACTAAGCATGGCAAGCAATTTTTTCAGAATTTTATTGCTAGGCTCCTTGCCCTAAATAGAAAAGAGGCTGAGACAAAAGTCTCAACCTCTCTTATCTAAACTAGGCTTGATCTTCAGGACGTTTGGTTGCAACGAGGCCTAATCCAGCGAGTAAGGATAGGGCAGCTGCGCTGAAGAGTAAGGTTTGATCACTTTCACCAGTAGCTGGCAATTGTCCCTTGCCCTCACTTGGAGTTAATTGAACAGCCTGAGCCACCAATGGTCCACCAGCTTGTTCACTTGGATTGGCTGGTTGACTTGGGGTGGATGGCTGACTTGGAGGCGTTTGTTGACTTGGAGTTTCTTGACGCTTACCGAAACTTACCGCATAGAGCGAGAAGTGGTTAACCGTCAAGGCTACGCGTCCATCATCCATCATCTCAAATGGCACTTCATTGACGATTTCCTTGGTGTCGCTGGTCAAGTAGTAAGCCTTAGTCACAGCCTTATCCACTGGGAAGATGACCTTAGCATCACCTTTGACAGGGACTTCCTTGCCGTCCTTGTTGAGGAAGCTGATTTCATAAGCTTGGTGCTCATCTTCGCCTAGGGCTGCCAACTTCTCTTTGAGCGGCACAACCGATACTGCCACGATGCTTGGATCCAAGTGTTTAGTTGGAATCTTAACCGAAACGCGCGTATCGCCGTCATTATCCTCGAAGGTCGCTTCGGTCTTGTCCGCATTGAGGGTCACCTTGACCCCTTGGGTCTCATAGAGTGGTAACTTGGTACCTGGTTGGTCTGGTTGACTTGGTTGACCTGGCTGACCTGGCTGACTTGGTTGATCCGGCTGACCTGGCTGGCCTGGTTGACTTGGCTGACCTGGCTGACTTGGTTGATCCGGCTTACCTGGCTGGCCTGGTTGACTTGGCTGACTTGGCTGACCTGGTTGACCTGGCTGACCTGGCTGACCTGGTTGGCCTGGCTGACTTGGTTGGCCTGGTTGACTTGGCTGACTTGGCTGACTTGGCTCTGGCGTCTTGATTTGCTTGAGGTAATCAACTAGACGATCCAAGGCCGCCTTAGTCACCAGGTTATCTTGGTTCAAGCCTTGATAATATGCTTCTACAGCAGTGGCCGCTTGACGAGCTACCTCAGTATCAATTCCTTTAACGCGCGCAAGTTCCGCTTGATAAGTTGTCATATCCAATGGCGTATCCACTACTTCTGGCAAGACAAAGCGCAATTCAGCCGCTGATTGGAAGGCTCCGCCATCCCCATAGGATTCCGTCCCAGTAATGGTAGCTTTCTTAATCTTGATTGGTTTATCGAACGGAATAACCTTGGTTGTGGCATCATTTGCCCAACCGTCAAATTCAAAACGGTGTTCCTTACCCGTCTCGTCTACCAAGACCAGGTTCCCTTTTTTGAGGCGACCGTTAGCACCATCTTGACGTGGGACATATTCAAATCGAGTCACTTCCAGTGGTTGCTTAAAGGTTACCGTCCCAGACTCTCCGATAGCACGTCGATCCCATGGTGTATGCCATAATGTCCCCGTATCCCCGTCAAAGGCATACCAGAACTCTTCCCCTTCGTGGGCTGGTGCTTCCACTGATTCGATATCATCCCATCCTGGGCTAGTCCGTTTGACTTGTAGAGCTTCCTTAGCAGCTTGCACGGCAGCTACCAGTTTGTTGGCATCTTCAACACTAATGTCATCTTCTGCTTCGGTCAAGGCTAAAATGGCATTCTTGTAGGCTTCTAGGCTAGCAGGAGTGTAGTTGCCATTGACCACTGGCGTATTTTCCTTGTAGGCTTCATCCACAATTAACTTACCGGTTAAGTTTACTTCTTCAATCTGAAGATTATCCATCATGAAGTCCTTATAACCGCGGAAATCCACGGCGCTGCCGGTCTCACCCTTATTATCGGAGGCTTTGTTGGTAGAGTAGATCCCGATCCAAGTGTTGCCAGAATCCGATGCTTGTACAATAAAGCTAGCCTTACCTGGCTTATCGGACCCTTCCCAGGTATTACGCAAAGCATGCATCTTAAGCTTGCTGCGACGAGTATATTCGCCATCCCCTTCAACAAAAGCATAGGCATCATGAGACCCTGCTTCATAGTCGAAGGTGACACGGTAGGTCTTGCCAGCTTCGAAGCGGAAGTTTTGTGGAATAGTTTGATAGACAAGTCGATCCCGTCCGGTTAACCCATTAGTCTTGAGGGACCAGTTACCCTCAATAACATCGTTAATTTTCTTGCCGTTCCAGCCCCGTTGAGTATAAGGGTCATGGCGTTCTGACAAGTGAGTCCGGTTATCGGAAACACCCTCTACGTTCCCCACAACAAATGGGAAGATCCCCTGTGGTACTTCTTCAAAATCTTGTTTGAAGGTGCCCGGAGTCGTATTATGACCACCACTATACATATTGGACTGATTCTCGAAGATTCGAATTTCATCGAAGTAGGTAGCATCCTGATCAGCATCACGACCTAAGGTCAGAGTAACATTGCTGACATCGGCTCCTGTTGTAAAGAAAACATACATATTTTGGAAGTAACTGCTATTGTCCACCGTCGCATTCTTAGCTGAGGTGTTATGGGCATGTGCTTGGACGTAGTTCTTAGCAATAGATTTATAGGTATAGTTGCTGATGGTCTGATTACCGGATTTAATGGTGATATCCGCCTTAGCATTACTACGGTTATCCACTCCAACATAGACAGCATAGCGGGTATTAGGCTTCAAATCCGTCAGTTTCTGTGTCAAGGTCACACGTTCCTTGTTGCCTGCAATACGTAGCATTTCATTAGCGCCTTGGGACTTGACGATTTGAGCATTTTGGCTATCCCCTGTCTTGGTCCAGTGATCTAAGGTGCCACTATTGAAACCTTGGTCATAGAGATGCATGCCTTCACTCCAGGTCATAGTGCGTTTGCCTTGAGCTACCTTGTAGAGAACATAAGGTTGATTAGCGAGCGCATCAATGGTGATGCGACCTTGGCTATCAACGGCTAGTTCTACTTGTTCCTGTTTACCTTGGTCGGTCAACTTGTAGAGATAGACCTTGTCGCCACGCCAACTTTCTGGCAGTGTCCAGGTAGTTTGCCCAGCTGTCTTAGAGAAGAAGTACATTTTCTCTTTGTCGCCGGTCAAGGCTTTACCGTTAGCATCCCAGTTCCATGGGGTCAGGTAGGCACCAGCATTTTCAATCACACGACCGTTGAGGGTGACCGTACGTTGACGGTAGCCGGCATCATTTGGATCGTTAGATAGACGCTTGATGACGATTTGATCGCCCGCTTCATTAGCCAAATGCACTTCCATTTCTGGAACCCAATTGTAGGTTTGACCATTATCGGTCATTTGGACAGGGTGGCCGTTGACCCATTTGGTTACCTTGTAGTGTTGGAAGAATTTGGTCATGACATCGTGTTCGAAGAGGTTGGTAATATAACCTTCATAGTCGCTCCGGCCTTGCCAACCCTCGAAGTCCTTCATGTCGTAACCACCCAGGAGTGGATAGTTGGCTGCCCCGCCATACCGTGGATAATCCCCTACCCAAGCATCTTTCTGGTGGTTGCGGATGAAACGAGCAATATTGGAGTTAATCCCCTTGTTGGTATAACCACCATAGGTTAGGTCAGCTGCCCAGTGTTGGAAGGTGGAATCATATTCGCCCCCATGGCCCCACTCAATAGTGAAACGCCAACCTTGGCTATTGATTTCCTTAGCAATCACGTGGGTAGCCCAAGCGCCGTTGTCCCCGGACTGGCCGTTGCCCCATACGTCTAGGTAAATAAAGTCTAGGCCTTCACCCAAGGTTTCTTTGAGGTCTTTCCACCGTTTGAGACGGTTATGAGCTAAGTCGTAAGCCGCATCAATGTTAATCCCCTGGTCTAGCCAGTTCCAACCATAGCTATAAGTCCCGTCTTCGCGTTTGCGCAGGATTGCTTCGCTAAAGTATTTAGATTCTGGATAGGTTTCAGAAGCATTGACATGAATCCCTAGTTTTGCCCCGTATTGCTTGGATTTTTCAATCAGGGTCTTGAAGTCTTTGACGCCCCCAATACGACGCCCAATATCGGCATAGTTGAGGTGGCCAGAGTCGTGCCCTTCACTGCCGTACCCCTTAAGCAAGACAGATTGGCCGAGGCCATCCGTATGCAGATTGACTTTCTTAATCCCGTCTAGGGTCATGAGGAATGGGTTTTGCGCATGAGAACCGAAGTTCATGGCAATCCGGTAAGCTACCAGATCCGGAACATTTTCGGCCCCTTTAGGGTTGTTCATAATATTTCGATAGGCGATGGCCCCATCCTGCCAGTCTACTTGTTTGTCCTTATTAAGGTCTTGGGCAAAGACTACCTTGCTACTTGGCAATTCGAGGGTATATTCAGGATAAACCAGTTTGCCATAGGCCCGTTGATAGTAGTAAGGCGAGCTTTGAATCCCAATATAGTTAACGCCTGCTACGCGTTGCTTGAAGGCGGTCAGACGCGTAAAGTCTTCAGAACCACCACCGTAGCTAAATTGTGAGTTACTCCAAACCCCAGCTGCGACTTTGTCAGAAGAGACAAAGCCATACATAAAGCCATAGGCGAAGTCATCCATCTTACCTGGCACTAAGTCCACATGGCTATCACCTGCCCGGTGGGTATTATTGGACATCCAAGAACCATCGAACTTAGCTCCAGTTTGATTAGAGCCGACAGAAACTAGGGTGTTACCTGGGAATTCAATCGTCGAAATCAATTTACGAGGATTATCGATTTCTTTGCCCATGGTCACCAAGTTTTTGTTTTCTACCTTGGTCACATCAAAGTGCAGTTCATTGCCCACTACCTTGAGTTGCACAGTAATAACCGCATCAATAAAGGCTTCAGGATTCTTAACCGTCAGCGTGTACTCGGCAGTCGCTTGATCCACCTTGCGGTAGGTCACTTGAGGCTTAACATCAGTCCCGTTAATGCTGAGCTTATCTAGTTTTTGCACTTGCCCGGTCATAGTATGGCCGCCGAACTGATAGTGCTTGATGCGTGGGAAGAGGGTATCAATTTCAGCATCTAAGACATCTGAACGAATGTGGTCGTAGACAACATCTTGGTCGTTGGCTGCTAGGCCTGGATCCACTGCTCCATTATCTGGTTGACTTGGCTTGAGGTTAGACTGGTCGTCTGCCTGCACAGCCACACTAGTCCGTTCATTGCCCCAGGTTGCTGCCTTAAGATAAATCTTATTTTGCCCTTCTAAGGCCGTCTTCACTTCTTCTGGCACTAGTAAGGTATCAAAGAGGCTCTTCCCATTGTTAGTAGCATTGAGCTGGCCATCCTTCTTGTAAGTGATAGAAAGATTGTTGACCTCTCCTGCTTTAGGGGCTGCTACCCGACCTTTTTGATACCAGGTGCTAGCCTTAGGCGATTTATATTCCCAGAACCAACCATCGCGGTCGTAGCCGACGAAGATATGGTTGGCAGGGTCCTTATACTTGAGGAAAACCCCGAAGCGGGATTGTTTTTCTGTTGATAGGTCCTTGAAGGTCAAGTTGACACTGGCATTGCCATCCTGGTCCACTTCCAGTCCCTTTTTCTCAAAGAGGGCAGGGTTCTGGCCGTTATCATTCTGAGCAGTAGAAGCCAGTTTATTATAACGTACGCCACCTTCTTCCACGACTTCGACAGTCCCCTTACGGCTGCCGGCCGCAGTCCAGTCTGGTGCTACTGCTTTGTCTTCAGTCGCCGCAGGACTCGGATTAGGGTTGGCCTTCTCAGTGGCAGCAGGACTTGGAGCCTCTGTCGCTGACGCCTCAGCTGGGCTGGCAGCTTCTGCGGGTGTTTCAGTTGCTGCTGGTGTATCTGTTGCTGTAGGGGCAGCCTCCGCACTTGCAGCTGGCTCAACCACATCAATGGCTCCCGCCGGAACAGGCTCTACCTCACTGGTGGCTGGGGTGTCGGAGACAGCTTCTTGGGCCGATACACTTGGACTTTGGCCTAAGAGAAAGGCCCCGATAATGACGGAGCAAGTCCCAACACTGAGCTTACGAATGGAAAAACGACACTTCTTATCAAACA
The DNA here is from genome assembly GCF_963520105.1 of uncultured Abiotrophia sp. Lineage (NCBI taxonomy): Bacteria > Bacillati > Bacillota > Bacilli > Lactobacillales > Aerococcaceae > Abiotrophia > uncultured Abiotrophia sp. The sequence goes on along the minus strand of NZ_CAUQPN010000005.1, from coordinate 52,768 downwards.
AGTTCTGAATCGAATTTCGCATGATAATCCTCCTTATAAAATATAATAGTTTCTTACCCCTCTATTATATTGTATCCCCTTACAAAAAGAATTATAAATTCTTGCTGAATCATTTAGCTTTCTTGCGATATTTGTCTTTTAATTACGTTCCTTGTAGCTGTAAAGCTTGTTGTCTAGCAATCTCCAAAATTTCTTGAATCTCTCTGTCTATACAGACCTCGGGCACAAAAAAGAGGCTGATTGATCAGCCTCTTGAAGATTAATGATGTCTGCGTGCTAAGTCTTGGAAAGGCAAGCCACGGTCTTGAGCCCAGTTACGCAAGTCTCCTGTCAGAATCAGATCAGTCGTCTGAAGTTCTTGCCAGTCACGCGCACCTAGAAGCAGATAGAGTTGGCGTAATTGCTCCTGCCAAGCTCTGACCTTTTCAATGGTCGCTTCAAGACCCTTATTTTCCAGATAGTGTAGGAAGTAACCGGCTAGGCCTACAGCTCTAGCTCCCATGGCAAGGGATTTGATAATATCAACGGGTTGATGAATACCACCACTAGCCAAAATCTCCAACTCGACAGGTGCTACTCGTGCTTCCAAGAGCGACTCTGCCGTCGTCTGGCCATATTGGTAGAGGGCTTGGAATTGAGGCGTCTCGTGCCGTTGGTCTTCGATCTGGATGAAATTAGTTCCACCCCGACCGCTGACGTCCACTGTCTTCACGCCTACTTCAGCCAAGCATCTTAAGGTTTGTTGACTCATACCGAATCCTACTTCCTTAATGATAACCGGGCAATCCAGGCCATTAACTAAGCGCTCAATTTGCTTTAACCATTGGCTGAAGTCGCGGTCCCCCTCAGGCATGACCACTTCTTGGGGCCGGTTGAGGTGGATTTGCAAGGCATTGGCACCCATGGCCTCCAAGACTCGCTGAGCCGACTCTAGGCTGTGATGGGCCCCCAGATTAGCTAGGATAAAGCCATCTGGATTGACCTGACGCATCACTTGATAGCTAGTCGCCACTGTCGGATCCTTGACCATGGCACTAGCCGAACCAGCCGCTAGCGCTAGACCCGTCTCCCGCGCCACAATGGCGAGTTGCTCATTGTATTGGCCGGTTAACTTGGAACCACCGGTCATGGCATTGATGTAAAAAGGAAAGGCATGAGTGTGCCCTGCCCACTGAGTAGTCAGGTCAATCTCATCTTGAGACAGGAGCGCCAAGGGATGGTGGACAAAGCGTAGTTGATCGAAGCAACTAGCTGTCTGAACCCCATCCTGTTGGGCCAAGGCTAAGTGAAGATGGTCGGCCTTACGATGGGCCACTAAGTTTTCTTCTTGCATTAATTTCCTGCCTCCTCAGAGGGCCTTTGAGGCGCCCCTATCTCTAGTTCGACTAAGGTGATGCCGGCTGCCTGCCAAGCTGCCGCCAACTCTTTCTTGAGTCCTTGGCCTTGGCCGACCGCAATCCCGCAGTCTCCCCCTCCAGCCCCCGAGGATTTGGCCTCGAATTGGTAGGCTTGAGCAATAGTCACCAGCTCTCGTAAGGCGGGTGTCTCAATAGAGAGGGTATTGTGTTTTTCAATTTGTAGTAGTAAATGTCGGTAGTCTGCTAGGCGCGATTGGATGGCTAAGCTGTCGCCAGTCTCAAAAGCCTCCTTGATGGCTTGGACCGTCTCCTTGGCCGAGCTTAGAAAGGCCTGATAGGCGGTACCGGACCGGTCCTGCCACTGGTCAATTAAGTTGTCGGTAGAAGCTGGCACGCCAGTCCAGCCTACTAAGACCTCTAAATCCGTTGGCGCAAACATAGGCTGGATGACCAGGCTAGGCCAGTCATAACTCAGCAGGGATAAGATCGAATGGTTTGCTAGGACTTCTTGTAGCCAAACCCGATCCGGGGCCACATAGTAGAGCCAACCGCCATAGGCATTGACCGCTAAATCAGCCAGACTCCCCTTAGAACCTAAGCGCATCATGGCCATAGCAGCCAACTTATAGTGCATGAGCGGCGACTTAGCCACCAATCCATAGAAAGCCAACAAAGCTTGAATAACCGCCACCGTCACTGCCCCACTAGATCCAAAGCCGTATTTACGACCATTGTCTGCTAGCAGCTGACTGTCTATACTTAGGCGATAGTCTTGTAAAGGGCGCCCCACTTCCTCTACTAAGTCTTCCACTATTTGCATAGCGGCTAGAACATAGCGCCACTGAGCCGAATCAGCCTCATAGAGATTTGCCCGCTCATAGTGCCAGTCTTCTAAGCCTGGCAGATTAGACTGGAGCAGCCCCCGTCCTGGCCAGGGGCTGATGCCCACTTGGCAATGCAAATACTGGCTAACTGCGAAGAGCAGAGCCGGTTGGTCTGGGGCCAAGACAGCATACTCACCTGCCAGGAAGAGTTTGCCGGGCGCCCAACCCTGATTAGTCCCAAAATTCAGTTCAGGGGCCAGATCAAAAAGCTCTAAAAGCTGGTCCATTGCTTCCATGGGCTGCCTCCTTCTTAGTCATTAATTGGATAAGGTGCGGGGCCAGGATAGGCCACCGCCAATTGCTTGGAATCAAATTCGGTCATAAAACGATCGCGAATAGCCTCTGCTTGACTTGCTGGACAGAGAACCTTGACATTAGGTCCAGCGTCCATGGTGAAATAGGCAGTGAATCCTTCTTGCCGTAGTTGTCGTACCAAGTCCATGGCTTTAAGCGAATCTGCCTCCCAATAGCTAAAGCTTGGATCGGCCGCAATCATGGTCGCATGCATCTTCATGGCATTGTGTTCAGCAATTTGGCCGACACGGTCTAAGTCATGGGCTAGAATAGCAGGTTGAATAGCAGCCAAATCCTTGGCAACTTCATCAGGCCACAAGGCATAAAAAGGCGATGTCTCCATGGTCAGGGCCATGCCTTGGCGGCTAGAAACCTTCTTGGTTCCTTTGTTGACCATAACAACTAGCATGGCCAAATCCCAGTCAGCTGCCTCAAAAGGTTCAGCATAAGAAGAGTCGCTGTCTTCTCCCTGGCCCGCATGCCAAATAACGAAGCCACCAAAGAGACTACGGCTAGCAGAACCTGACCCCTGACGGGCTAGAATAGATAGTTGACGTTGGGATAAGTCCAAACCTAAGGCGGCATTGGTTGCACAGGCCAAGGCTGCGTAGGCAGAAGCCGATGAAGCCAAGCCGGCTGCCGTCGGCACATGATTGGTGCTGGTCACTAGGGCCCGGCAATCAGTCTGGGCCAGCGCCCGAAAACGGTCTAGGAAGGCTGAGACTTTGGCTACTTGGCTAGCCTCTTGCTCCTGGCCATCGAGAATAAAACGGTCATGAGCTAGCTGGGCATCAAAAGTCACTTGGGTATCGGTGTAGAAAGTATCTAAGGTCAGTGACAGCGAACTTGTCACCGGCAGGAAGAGGGCTTGGTCGCGTTTGCCCCAATACTTAATCAGGGCGATATTGGTATGAGCGCGATAGGTCGCGCTCCCTTTTGGTGGATTTGGCTGAATCATAGGGCTCCTCCTCCTTTTAAATGGCCATGGTCCAAGTACGGCCAGCACCTGCCTGACGCATGGCCTGGCTGATGGCCTCGGCCTGCTGGGCATGGCTGGCTAGGGCAATGACACAGCCGCCCAAGCCCCCACCCGTTAACTTAGCGCCTAGGGCACCCGCTAACCAGGCGGATTTGACAATATTATCTAGCTCAGGGGTCGAAACCTTGAGCTGGTTGAGATAATAGTGGTTGTATGTCATCAGACGACCCAAGGCCACCAAATCTCCTTGGCGGATGGCCTGTTGGGCTTGAATGGTGCATTCCCCAATAGCTGCCATAGTCTTCATGACCTGGTCAGGTCGGTCTTGCGCTAGCTGAGCTACTTGAGCAACAGCAAGCTTGGTTTGGCCTGCCTGGCCGCTATCGGCAATCACCAGACAGCCTCCTAAGTTCATTTGGAAGGCTTGTGGTGTTAGGCCCTTACGATAGAGGGCGGGCTGTGTAGTCGAGGTCATCAAGGTATCCAGGCCACTTGGCGCACCGTGAGCCAAGACTTCAGCCTTGTTGACCATGTAGTGCAGCACTTCCTGAGTCAGACTGACCCCATAGTAATCAGCCAAAGCCCGAACCAAGGCAACCGCCACAGCGGCTGACGACCCCATGCCTCTTTCCTGAGGAATATCGCTATCAATACGGATATGGATGGCCGAGGCCTGATTTTTAGGCGCGCAATGTTCCTGAGCCAAACTGATAGCAGCCTGAACATTTTGCAACTCTTGTGGCGCATCTGCCAAAGGCCCCTTGTAGTAGCGACAGGACAAATAGTCTGCCTGGTGTTGGGTGGGTGTTACCCGGACACGGATGGCCACAGCTGGCACTGGCAAGGCAATGGCTGGGTAATCGTAGACAACGGCATGCTCCCCCATGAGGATGACTTTACCGTGAGCGGTCCCCATACCTACTGAGCTGTCCGCTACTTGGCTTTTTATATTTAATTCTTTATGTTGATTTTCTAGCATCTTTTTAGGCACAAAAAGGTCCCCTTTACGAGTCAATTCGTCATGTTCTATTGTAGCGCATCCCAAGAAAAAGTGGGATTTTTAGGGAAAGTTTTAAGCAATCTTAAACTTTCTTAGATTCTGTGGTAAAATAAGCCTAAGCATCCCCGTCAGGAGGTATCTCATGTCATTGGAAATGTTCACGCGCTACGCGCCCCAAGAGTGGCAAAAGCTCCACCAAGAGGGCCAACCCATACCCCAGGTCCATGAATTGGCTCGACTGGTCTCACTTAATGACCGCCTGTCTCAGGCAGACGTGTCCACCATCTATGCCCCTATGATTCATTATTTGGATATGATGATGACCTATCAACAAGCCTATCAGTCCGCCAAGTATCAATTTCTTCAAGGCCAAAACCATCCCTCGCTCCAATCCCACCAGCCTTTTGTCATTGGGATTTCAGGGAGTGTGGCGGTCGGCAAGAGTACGACGGCCCGGGTCTTACATGAGCTGCTGAGCCGGACCTATCCAGAGCGCAAAGTCGCCCTGATGACCACTGATGGTTTTCTCTATCCTAATGCTGAATTAATTCGGCGTGGCATCCTAGGCCGCAAGGGCTTCCCAGATTCCTATGATATGCCTCGCCTCCTAGACTTCATGCAGCGTATCAAGACGAGCAAAGGGCCAGTTAGCTACCCTGTTTATTCCCACCAGGTCTATGATGTCTTAGTTGGGCAAGAAGCCGTCATGGAAGATCCCGACATTCTGATTGTGGAAGGGATTAATGTCTTGCAACTGCCACAGAACCAGAAACTCTATGTCAGTGACTTTTTCGATGTCTCAATCTATATCGACGCTAATCCTGTCCATATCCAACGTTGGTACATGGAACGTTTCGAGCTCTTGCTGGACTTGGCCAAACAAGATCCTCATAACTACTATTTCGAGCTGTCCCAAAAACCACGCGAACAAGCCCGGCAGTATGCTAACGAGGCTTGGCAGACCATTAACCTAGTTAACTTAATTCAAAATATCGCCCCCACTCGTGAACGGGCGGACCTTATTCTGCATAAGGCCTCCAACCATTTGGTGGACAGCATTTATGTTAGAAATTACTAGAACTTCAACTAAACAAAAAAAGTCGCCACAAGTTAAACTTATGGCGACTTTTTATTTAAGTAATAGATTTAGAAATCTGCTGGCAACTTAGGCACAATCCCTAAGCCCTTGGTGCCATCACCCGTATGGGTACCGATTACGGGACCAATATTGGTATAGCTAAGGGGCATACCAGGATAGGCTTCCTTCATCATTTCATCTAATACCTTTAAATCTTCTGGTGCACCCGCTTGGCCAATGCCGACATGCACGCCCTGAGGGTAGCGTGTTTGCCATTCTGCCACTAGTTCCACCATGCGACGGTAAACCTTCTTGGTCGTACGGATTTTTTCAGTGACAGCAATCTTGCCTTCTTCAAAATGAAGCAGGGGACGAATCTGTAAGATATTACCCAAGATGGCACTGGAAGCCGACAGACGGCCACCCTTAACCAAGTTATTGAGATCTCCTACCATGAGATAGACATCCGAATGACGAGCCGACCATTCTAGGCGACGCCCCACTTCCTCTGATGACAAACCTTGGTCAATCCAGCCTAAGGTTTCCTTGACTAAGATTTCCATGACCATGCAGGATGAGCCAGAGTCTACCGCATAAGCGTCTAATTTATCCTCATACTCGCTCAAGAGCATACGGGCAGTTTGATAGGTTCCGCTGATTTCACTGGAGAGGTGAATAGCATAAACCGTATCATAGCCAGCAGCCACTAATTGGTCCAAGAGGGCCAAATAATCCCCTGGTTGGGGTTGAGAAGTTGTCGGTAATTGGCTTTCAGACTTGAGGCGGGTGTAAAATTCATTTAATAATTGCAGATCCGATGTATCCTTCATGACTGAGCCATCACTGAAATTAACCGACAAGGCAACTTGATAGACGTCTGGATGTTGGGCTAAGGCCTCCGATAAGTAGGCAGTAGAGTCAACAATCACAGCTGCTTTCATCAACATTCCTCCTTAATTCAAAAATACGCTCCAGAGGGATTATATCAAATATCGCGCCAAATGTCTTGCCATGTGGTAGAATAATGTGGAAAGGAGGCGCCCCAATGAACTATCTGACCATTGATCAAGCCAGTGTCCACGAAATCGAAATCAAGAAGTCCCGCTTCCTCTGCTATCTCTACCCTCTACAGGATGCAGCCGACTTTCCACCCATCCTTGCCGCCTTGCGTAAGGAACATTACAAGGCTGCGCATCATTGTAGCGCCTATATTATCGGCCCTGATTCCCTGACCCAGAAAATGAGTGATGATGGGGAACCTGCAGGCACAGCCGGTGTTCCCATGCTGGAAGTGCTTAAACAACGTCAGTTGACTAATCTAGCCGCCGTAGTAGTCCGCTACTTTGGTGGGATTAAGCTAGGGGCTGGGGGCCTCATTCGTGCCTATTCCAGTGCAGTCAGTGAAGCCTTGAATCATGCCACGATTGTTGCCAACGTCAACCAATTGCTAGTAGCCTTAGAGCTGGGCTATAACCAGGTCGATTCCTTCCAGTATTTTCTAGACCATAGCGACTTGGATGTCACGGTTATGGACACCGAATATGCCGGCCAAGTCACCTATACTTTGGCTATCTACCAAGACCAAGTTGCGATCCTAGAAGCCCAACTACGCGACCGTTTCAATGGCCAAATAGGCTGGCTAGAACTAGGCGAGGAAACCGTCAATGTCCCCGTTAAACAAGCAGCTGACCAAGACTAAGATATATACAAAAGACCCGAGACAAGTGTCTCGGGTCTTTGTTTTCTCTAAAATTTTTCGAAGAAGCTCTGCAACCAGTTAACAAAGGCACCTTGCTTGAGATTGTCAGGCAAGACCTGGTTCACAACCGCCACATGCTGTTCAAAAGAGCGGTTCATAATTTTCTGGATTTCTCTCAGGCGCATATCGCGTCCTTGGCGTTCTGCCGTCGCAATCTGCTTGAGAACCTCGATATAACTGTAGGCCAAACTCAAGGTCAGACCTGAGGCAATAGCCCCTGTCACCGCACCGCCCGTTACCGTCCCTAAGCCAGGTAGAATCTTGAAGACGGATGATACCAAGAGTTTCCCCATCAAAGTCGTACCACCGGTCCCACCTAAACCCATGACCAAGCTAATTAACTGGGATTTCTCTAACGATACCCCGAAGATGGCCGATAGATGGGCCAACATGGTAATTTGCATGGGAACTAGGAGCGTCGCGTCAGCTACCGGAATTGGCACAAAACCAACCCCAAATGCAGTCGTCACATAGGTTTGAGCCCAACGCCTAGCCTCTTTGACCTTTCTTGCCAAATCGACCTGTTGGGCGTTGATAAAAGCCCGGTGAACTGACTCCGGCACTAAATTTAGACTCAATTCCAGGAGCTCATTCAAACCATGAGGCGGAACTAGGGCCTGTTTAGGCAGGCTATAAGCCTTGGCCAGAATGGGCACAATCCCCTTAACTGGCAGCGCCATTGCCTGTAACTGATTAAGAAATTCCTGGTTACCTGGATCCAGTTGTTGGGTCAAGACCAGAATAACCGGCACATACTGGGCCAAGGTCTTGATGATTTCGATTTCCATGGCTTCAATTCTAGCCATGGTCGAATTCAAGCAGTAGTAGACCACGTGAATTTTATCGCGCGGGTCGCCTTGACGTTTTTCAATCAGGAGATCCGACAAACTAGCTAAGACCTCCCGCTGGGATTCAGCTGTCAACTCCAGCCCTTTGGTATCATAGAGGGTCAGAGGCACGCCTTCCTTGGTAATGCGCACTAGCTGTTGAGTAATGGGTAGCCCGGCCCCTGTGCTTGCCAGATTTTCCCGGAAAAGGGCATTAATGAGCGTGGATTTACCACTCCCAGTTTTACCCGCTACTAGGACATTGAGGGGCTGCATCTTGTCAACTTCAGTCTGGGTTTTATTAAGTAACTCATCCACCAGCTGGGTGTTGACCCGACGCTTGAAAAGTTGATTTAGTTGGCGCATAGGCCACCTCCTGGATTGACATTAGTCGTTGTTGCGACTAGAAAGAAGAATCAAACGGAGCAATTGTAAGGCTGTAGCACTGGCTGCCGCCACATAGGTTAAGGCTGCTGCATTAAGCACCTTGCGGGCAGCTGGCATTTCTTCTGGGGCTAAAAGTTGGTTTTGTTCCAAGATTTTAAGCGCTCGCGCACTCGCATCGAATTCCACTGGCAGAGTTACTACTTGGAATACTAGGACTAGGGAGAAGAGAATAATCCCGAATTGGACCAAGCCCATCATTTGGAAGATAAAGCCGGCAATAATCACTGGCATGGCAGCTGCTGAACCAATTTGGGTCACAGGCACTAAGGCATTACGCAGACGAAGCGGGAAGTAGTTTTCAGCGTCTTGGACTGCGTGGCCACATTCGTGAGCAGCAACCGCAACGGCTGCAACCGAAGTTTCCATATCGGTCGCATCAGACAGACGCAAGACCTTGTGACGGGAGTCATAGTGGTCAGTCAAATCACCTGAAACATGCTCGACTTGAACGTTGTTAATCAGGGTTTGTTGTAGAATAGCTTGCGCCACTTGGCGACCAGTCGTGCCCTTGCTAGTTTCCCATTCACTGTATTTGCTAAAGGTGGATTTTACTTTCCATTGGGCATAACCAGCAAAAGCCATCCCGATAATGATTAAGAAGTAAGTTGGATCAAATAAATATCTCATGGATATCCCTCCATTATTTTCAAGTTATACCTTATTATATCAAGTTTAACGACCCTTGGCATCTTTTAGGCTGAGCCCTTTGGGAAAACTTAAGAAATCTACCATCCACCAAGTCATGACAAATGTCACATCATATCATGACAGGCGCTACTACTAGCCTCCGATTTCTTGGCCTATAATAAAACCATCAACAGCAAGGAGGGAACTATTATGAGTCTCATTAATGTAAAAGGGGCCGGCAAGACCATCAAGGGCCGCCCCATCTTACAAGATATCAACTTCTCAATTGAGGCTGGCGAATGCATCGCCCTCATTGGTCCTAATGGGGCCGGCAAGACCACTTTGATTGAGCTCTTACTCCATGACAAAATTCTCAGCCAAGGGACCATCACTATTAAGGGTATGGCCGTAGGGAACCACAAACTCAAGAGCACTATCGGCCTCCTACCTCAGACTAACGAACTCCCTAAGAACCTCAAGGTCAAAGAATTAATCAGCTTCTTCCAATCCATCTATGACTACCCCTTGACCCAGGAAGAAATCCAAGATATTTTGCGTTTCAGTCCAAGCCAGTACAATCAGATGACCCAATCCTTATCCGGTGGTCAACGCCGCCTACTAAGCTTCGCCTTAACCTTGATTGGCCGCCCTTCCGTTCTCATACTAGACGAACCGACAGCTGCCATGGATACTTCGACTCGCCAACAATTCTGGGAAATTATTCGTCGTATCAAAGAAACCGGGACTACCATTCTCTATTCTTCTCACTACATTGAAGAAGTCGAACATACAGCCGAACGAATTCTAGTGCTCCACCAAGGCAAGCTCATTCGTGACACAACACCTCACCGTATGCGGTCAGAAGAATTAACCCAGTTCTTTACCGTCCCTGTGCGCTTCCAAGAAGTATTGGCTAAGCGCCAAGACATTATGGAACTGACTGAAAACAGTGATAACCTGACCTTCCATACTAAGAATGGTGCTGAAGTCTGGGCTGCCCTTAGTCAAGCAGGTTGCGCCTTCAGTGAATTAGAAGTCGCTCGCCGCACCTTACTCAATAGCATTTTCGAAACTACCCGAGACGACCAAGAAAGCGAGGTAAAATAAAATGAAAAACTTACGCGCCCTCATCAAGGTAGAGACCTACTTTACATTACGCAATTGGCAGAGCTTAGTCATGGCCATCGGCATGCCCTTGGCTTTCTACCTCCTCTTCTCTGGTATCTATCAAGCGGAGATGCCTTATAGCTACAGAGTCTTCATGATGATTTCCATGACGGCCTCTTCTCTTCTAAGCTTCAACGTTTTCGCCCTACCCTATAATTTAACTGCAGATAAGCATAACAATTGGCGACGTTTTCTTCACCATTCACCGGTGTCTGTGGTACAATATTACTTAGTAAAAGCCTTACGCTTTGTCTTGCTCTATTCCCTCGCCATCGGCGTGGTCTTCAGCTTTGGTGGCTTAGTTCGTCAAATTACCCTACCGGCTGGTGACTATTTCATGGTCATTCTTATTCTCTTGGTCGGGATGATTCCATTCTCATTTATTGGGGCTCTCATTTCCTACTTGCCAAGCGAAGAAACCATCTCCATGGTTGGGAACATCGCCTTTATGGCTATGTCACTCTTAGGTGGCCTCTGGATGCCTCTGATGTTTTTCCCTCAATGGATGCAAAACCTAGCCAAATGGATTCCTAGCTACCACCTAATGCAAATCATCCAAAACTGGTATACTAACCGAATCTGGGCATGGGATTCTATTTTCGCACTGGTAGCCTATGGAATCTGCTTCTTAATCCTGATTGCCTTAGTACAACGTAAAGTTGAAGTAAAATAAGTCCTTTAGAAGGAGGGACTATCATGTTCCAACGTCTGAAAATTGCGATGAAACAGACTCATATCATGTTCTATATTAGTCTAGTCTTCATCCTATTCCCCATTATTGAATCCATCAATCAGTCCCCCATCAATTGGGGGATTTTGGGCTTGACCTTTATCTTTTTAGTTTCCTATCTCTCCCTCTTATGGAGCCAAGACCAACGAATTGTCACCCTCAGTTGGATTTATGCGGCAGGCTATATCTGTTACTGTGCCCTTTCCCTCAATCCTAACTTTATTTGGTTCCTCTTTTATTTGGGCAATGTCATGGCCTATTGTTTTCCTCGTTCTTCCCTCTGGTCTTGGCGTTGGTTAAGTATTTATGGTATCGCCCTAGGAATCTATCTCTATCACACTTGGCGGGGCTTGGATTCCATTGAGTTATTCTATCTGGGCCTGCTAATTGGCTTCATCATCCTCTTTTCCATCGGGCAACGCTTCGGTCGATTGCGAGAGCTCATGCAGGAAAGAGAAGAAGCTAAAAATAAGCAAATCAACTTACTTTTAGCTGAAAATGAACGTCATCGAATCCGGCGTGACCTCCATGATAACCTAGGCCATCTCTTCGCCACCTTAGCTGTTAAGAGTGAATTAGCCACTAGCCTGATGGCACGTCAAAAATATGAGGCTGCCCAAGAACATGTTAAGGATATTCACAACCTGACTCAGGAAGCTATGCATCAGGTACGGGCTATCATCAACGACTTAGACCACCACGACTTGGCTAACGAACTCATCCGTCTGCAAGAAATGTTAGAAATATCTGGCATCCAGGTGGTCATTGACAACCAACTAGGTAATCTGTCCTTGACTCAGGACCAATCCTCCACCCTAGCTTTGTGCTTGCTAGAAGCCTGCAACAACATCATTAAGCACGCTCAAGCCAAGCATGTGCTAATCCGTCTCTGGCGGAACGACAATTTCCTCTACGCCTTTGTAGAAGACGACGGACAAGGTTTTGGCCCCGTGCAGGAAGGTGAACTCCACACCATCTTGGACCGCCTGCAAATTCAAGGCGGACAGCTCAACATCCTCAGCCGTCGCCAACCTACCCAAGTCCAACTTAAAATGCCCTACGAGAAAGGATAGGTGATTCCATGCGCCTCTTAATTGCAGAAGACCAAGCCATGCTTCGAGATGCCCTCTGTCAACTCCTAGAGCTAGAAGACCAAGTAGAAAGCGTCCACCCAGCCAAAAATGGCCAGGAAGCCATGGAGATTATAGGTAGCCAGACCATCGATATCGCCCTCTTAGACATTGAAATGCCCTACGCCAGTGGCTTAGATGTGCTAGAATGGTCTAAGGCCCATCACCCTGAGGTTAAGGTCCTCATCTTCACCACCTTCAAGCGTCCCGGCTACTTCGAACGCGCCCTCAAAGCCGATGTCGATGCCTTCGTCCTCAAGGAGCGCCCAGTCCATGCCCTCAATGAAACTCTAGAAAACATCTTGGCAGGCAAGAAAGAATATGCGCCTGAGCTCGTTGATCGCCTTTTCACTCATCACAACCCCTTGACCCCACAAGAGCGCCAGCTCATGGCAGGCGTTAGAGAGGGGCTCTCCAACAAGGAGTTAGCCCAGGAGCTCCATCTATCAGAAGGTACCGTCCGCAACTACATGTCTACCGTTCTGCAAAAACTAAGCGCTAAAAACCGGGCGGATGCCATCCGTATCTGCCAAGAAAATGGTTGGTATTAAGAATTTCGCCAAAGAAAAAAGACTGAGAAGTTGATGCTTCTCAGTCTTTTACTTTGTCTTAGTCTTCTAAGTCCACGTTGTGGTAAACGCGTTGAACGTCGTCATTGTCTTCTAAGACTTCAATCAAACGCTCGAATTTAGCTAAGTCGTCACCTGTTAAGGTCACTTCGTTTTGTGGCAAGAGGTCTAATTCTGCCACTTCAAACTCGCTAATCCCCATGGACTCCAAAGCTGATTGAATGGCATGGAAGTCGTTAGGTTCGCCGTAAACGACAACAGACTCACCTTCTTGCGTTACTTCACGGACATCTACATCGGCTTCTAATAAGCCCATCATGATTTCGTCAGCATCTTGGCCGGCGATAACGAAGACAGCTGTCGCGTCGAAGAGGTAGCTAACAGACCCGCTGACACCCATGTTCCCACCGTTCTTACCATAGGCCGCCCGTACATCACTGGCAGTCCGGTTTACGTTGTTAGTCAAGGCATCCACGATAATCATGGAACCATTTGGCCCGAAACCTTCGTAGCGGAGCTCTTGGAAACTTTCATCGCCGCCACCTTTGGCTTTTTCGATAGCACGGTCAATGACATGCTTAGGCACATTATAGGTCTTAGCACGATCAATGACAAATTTCAATTTTTGGTTACTATGGGGATCTGGATCGCCTTGTTTAGCTGCTACATAAATTTCAATCCCGAATTTTGCGTAGACCTTACTGTTATTGGCGTCCAACTTGGCTTTTTTTTCTTTGATGTTGGCCCATTTACGTCCCATTCTTTCACATCACTTTCTCTTAAGATATTACTATTATAAGGCTAAGCCCCCACTATGGCAAGGTCTGACACTCATTTGCCTTGCCAGTGGGCAAGTAGGCTTTTAGTAGCCCCCGACCTTGCGAATGACTTTATAAACCTGGTTGGAAACCCAACGTCCTACTCGCGTATTCGCTGTTGTTAAGCGGCCAAAAAAAGCATAACGCAAGACTTTGAAGGCCTCAGGGTTACGTTCTTGTAGGAAGTTCCAAAGGTCTTGGCGCTTAGCTATCGCTTCTGGTGTCCCAATACGATTGAGCAAGGCGCTAGAAATGCTGGTGACAATCTCCAAATGTTTAAGCAAATACTGGCGAATGCTAGGGTGTAGCGGTTGGCTAAAGTCAACCGCTTCAATTAAAATTCGGTTAACTTTGAGTTGCTGGTCAATCCGCCCCATCATAACTCGTTCGTTGACCGACTGGTCATCGCGGCCAATCAGATAACGATAGAAGTCGACATCCAGATAATAGAGGCGCTGAACATGCTGAATCGGTTGATAGACAAAGACATTATCTACATAGAAGGTGTGTTCTGGCAAGATAAGACCACAATCTCTCAACAGTTGGGTCCGATATATCAATGAATGCATCATGAGATACTCGCCTACTGAGAAAGGCTTGACTTCATCCCAACCAAAGAACTGATTAATAGGCAAATTACGCTCGTAGCGAACCGTTCGCTTGGCGCCTTCCTCTCCCTGCTCATAAACATAATTGGTCAAGAGAACATCCACCTGGGTATTCTCTGCTTCAAAGCGCTCAAGGGTTGCCATAACCGCCGCCAAAGCCGACTCATCCACCCAGTCATCAGAGTCCACTACCTTGAAATATTGGCCCGTCGCATGGGCTAGACCAGTATTGACAGCCCCACCATGCCCCTTGTTAGCCTGATGAATAGCCTTGACCTGGTCTGGATAGCGGCGCTGATAGTCTTGAGCAAGGGTCAAGGTTTCATCCTTAGAGCCATCATCAATGACCAAGATTTCAATCTGGTCGCCTGCCGGCAAGAGGGACTCAATAGCCCGTCCCATATAATCTGCGGAATTATATGAGGGGATTGCCACAGTTAGTAATTTCATTAAATATTCTACCTTTCTAGTCGAAACATTGAAGTCAATGGCGCCTAGCCTTGGGCAGGCTTCTTGAAGAGGCGCTTGAGGCCAATACGGCCTTTTTTCTTATCTAAGACAGTGACTTCAACTTCCAAGATATCCCCCACAGCTACCGCTTCTGAAGGATGCTTGATGAATTTCTTGGATAGTTTGGAAATATGAATCAGGCCATCTTGCTTGACCCCGATATCCACAAAGGCACCAAAGTCGACCACGTTGCGGACCACGCCTTGTAGTTGCATCCCAACTTCGAGATCGTCTAAGGACATGACATCTTCACGTAAAATCGGTGCTGGACCAGCATCCCGGATATCGTGTAGGGGATGCTTGAGGCCCTCAATAATATCTACAATGGTTGCCTGGCCTACTTCTAGCTCCTGAGCAAGTTGGGCTGGCCTAAGGGCACCTAAGGCCTCCACAGCATGATCAGAGCCAATCGCGTCTAGAGCTATACCTGCACGATCCAGAATCATACGCGCTACCGCGTAACTCTCTGGGTGAATGCCGGTCTGATCAAGTGGATTCTTACCTCCGACAATCCGGAGGAAGCCAATGGCTTGCTCATAGGTTTTAGGGCCTAGGCGCTTAACATCCTTAATTTGACGGCGGTCTTCAAAGCGACCTAACTCGTCACGAAGACTAATCAAGTTCTTGGCCGTAGTCGCGGTCAAACCAGACACGTGTTGCAAGAGGGAAACACTGGCTGTATTCACATCCACACCTACTCGGTTAACAGTGGTATTGACCACAAAGTCTAGTTCCTCGGTCAATTGCTTTTGAGCCACATCGTGCTGATACTGACCCACACCAATGGACTTAGGATCAATCTTAATCAATTCAGCCAAAGGGTCTTGCAGACGGCGAGCAATGGAAACCGCGCTCCGCTCTTCTACCTGATAATCCGGAAATTCTTGACGGGCTAGTTCACTAGCTGAATAGACAGAAGCCCCCGCCTCATTAACAATCATATATTTAACCGGTTGGTCCAAGGTCTTGATGACTTGAGCTACGAACTGCTCAGATTCCCGACTGGCGGTCCCATTCCCAATAGCAATGACTTCGACCCCGTGTGCTTTAATCAAATCTGCCAATTGGCCACTAGCCGCTTGACGTTGGCGTTCACCTGCTGGTTTATGAGGGTAAATAACACCTTTATCTAAGACCTTACCGGTTTGGTTAACGACCGCTAGCTTACAGCCCGTACGGTAGGCAGGGTCTAAGCCCAGCACTGTCCGCCCCTTAAGAGGTGGCGTCAAGAGCAAATGCTTGAGGTTGTCCCCAAAGACTTGGATGGCTTGCTTATCTGCCCGCTCAGTCGCTTCATTGCGAAGTTCCCGCTCAATGGCTGGAAAGATGAAACGTTTGTAAGCATCTCGAATGGCCGCCTGCCCTAAGACACGCTTAGCTTCTGGAAGATTCCCAGATAGGACATGACGCTCCAAATAATTGAAAATCGGCGCCTCATCCACCTCAATAGACACGCTGATAACCTCTTCCTTCTCAGCTCGGTTGAGAGCTAAGGTCCGGTGCGCTGGTAGGTCGCTAAGTTTATTTTCGAAGTCATAATACATCGCATAGACTTGGTTAGGGTCCGCCTCTTCCTTCTTGAGCTTGGTCTTGAGGATGGCATTATAACGCATGTATTTGCGGATAAATTCGCGGTAGGCAGCATTGTCTGACACCCATTGGGCCAGAATTTCATGGGCACCAGCTAGAGCAGCTGCCACATCCGAAACTTCTTCGTTAAGATATCCAGCAGCAGTCTCTTCGACGTCCCCTGCCTGCTCATTCAACAACCATTGAGCCAAAGGTTCCAAGCCTTGTTCAATAGCCACCATGGCCTTAGTACGACGCTTCTGCTTATAAGGTCGATAGAGATCTTCCACTTGTTGCAAGGTGCTAGCCGCTTCGATTTGCCCAGCTAATTCTGGAGTCAGTTTTTCCTGTTCATCAATCAGACGCTTAACTTCTTCCTTACGCTCGGCCAATTGCGTGACATAACGATAGCGGGTCTCAATCTCGTGGATTTGGACTTCATCTAGGGCGCCTGTTTTTTCCTTACGATAGCGCGCAATAAAAGGAATGGTGTTGCCTTCGGCCAAGAGCTCTAAGACGACACTGACCTTATCAACCGGCAACTTAAGTTCCTTAGCTACCTCTTGTACTTCATGTGTTAATGTTACTGTCATGATTTAATCGTCCACCTTTGGTGCGTCCGAAGGAACGCAGAATGTTTCGAGAAGGGTCTCGTGATTGATTCGGACAGCCAATAGATGGCCACCGTATACTGCACCGCCATCAATGCCAATCAAATCACCCTCACGATGCCAAACATGATGAGTCTGGCCATCGTCATTGAGCCGACCAATCGGGGTATGGCCGAAGATAATTGGCCGCCCAGTCTTATTAGGCAGCGTATGGAAGGGTTCGCGAATCCAGACAAAATCGCGGCGTGAAGAATCTTGCCACTGGTCGACTTCCGGATTAACCCCAGCATGTGCAATGATGAAGTCGCCAAATTCTGTATAGAGGGGCAGGCTCTCCAACCAGGCTTGTAGCCACGGCTGAGTCTCCTTCAAGCAGGCAGACAGCAGCTGGCCAGATTGGTCTTCTAGCCTACTAGGCGTCGTCTCTAAAAATTCTGAGATGGTGGTCAAACCACCGTTACGCTTATAGCGGCCAAAGTAGTTTTCTGGGTCCGTCAAGGTCTCCAATAACATATCCTCATGGTTACCACAGAGACAGATAGCGCCATGACTGGCTTGAAGCTCCCTTACTTTTTCAACCGTGGCCTTCGAATTCGGTCCTCGATCAATCAAGTCTCCCACAAAGATTAGTTGTTGATCTTCTGGGCGCCAATGGGTCAATAGTTCTTCCAAAAGATGGTACATACCATGGATATCCCCAATAACAAATGCTTCCTGCTTAGTCAAGGCTATCGCCTCCTTCTCATTCAATCCTCTTCATTATAGCATAAAAGCCTTTAAAACACGATATCTAGCCCTAAAGCTCCTCGTTTATCAGACATTTTGTTACGAATTCTACACATTTTCATTCCGCCTATCCTTGCAGTGTTCAAAAACACGAACATTTAATTTTTTTTGAAGACAAATCCTCTTAGAACTAGTTCTATCTGCCACTGTCTATGCTATACTCAATTCTGTTCTATTAATCCAAACATTAGGAGGCTATTATTTTGGAACGTTTTTTCAAATTACGTGACCACGGAACAACCGTGGTAACTGAATTTATTGCAGGGATTACCACCTTCCTTGCCATGGCATATATTGTCTTTGTCAACCCGTCAATTCTGTCTCAAACCGGCATGCCTAGCCAGGCCGTCTTTCTAGCTACACTTTTTGCGGCGGCTAGCTCGACACTGGTAATGGGCCTTTTCGCTAATGTCCCATACGCTTTGGCTCCAGGTATGGGTCTTAATGCCTTTTTCACCTTCACTGTCTGCTTCGGTCTAGGTTTCACTTGGCAAGAAGCCTTAGCCATGGTTTTCCTGTGCGGTATCTTCAACATCCTGATTACCGTCACTAAAATCCGCAAGCTCTTGATTGTTTCCATCCCAGAATCCCTACAACATGCTATTTCTGCTGGGATTGGGGTCTTCATCGCCTACATCGGGGTGAAGAATGCAGGCTTCTTAAACTTTACAGCCTCTGGTTCTAGCATTCTTTCCGTTAATGGCGGTCCAGCTAGCGCTACCCAATATGCTGGCGGGGTTACCAATGTCGTAGCTGATTCCGGTATCGTTCCAGCCTTGGTCAACTTCACTCAGCCATCTGCAATTCTCGCTTTGATTGGCTTAGCTATCACCATTATCCTCATGGTCCGTCAAGTCAAAGGTGCCCTTCTCTTAGGGATTGTGATTACTACCGCCTTAGCCTTTCCAATGGGCCTAATTGACCTATCAAGTGCCAACCTAGCACAAAATTCTCTTGGCAACGCCTTTGGAGAACTCGGTCAAACCTTCTTAGTCATCTTCCGTCCAGAAGGTCTTCCAGCTCTCTTTTCAGACTGGAGCCGTCTCCCCTTAGTGCTGATGACCATCTTCGCTTTCAGCCTCTCTGATGTCTTCGATACCATCGGGACCTTCGTCGGAACTGGTCGCCGGACTGGCATCTTCTCAGCTGAAGATGAATTGGCTCTACAAAACAGCTCAGGTTTCAGCTCAAAAATGGACAAGGCTCTCTTCGGAGATTCTATCGGAACCTTGATTGGTGCCCTCTTCGGGACATCTAACACGACCACCTATGTGGAATCTGCCGCTGGGATTGGGGTTGGGGGCCGAACAGGCCTTACTTCTGTTGTCACTGCCTTGCTATTCCTAGCAACCATGTTTATTGCACCTTTTGTCAGCCTAGTTCCATCTGTGGCAACTGCACCAGCCCTCATCATTGTCGGTGTTCTCATGATGGCTTCCTTCAGTGACCTCAACTGGACTGATTTCGCCGAAGCAGTGCCTGCCTTCTTCTCTTCCATCTTCATGGGCTTCTCCTACTCTATCTCTTACGGGATTGCAGCTGGTTTTATTACCTACGCTATCGTAAAAGTAACACAAGGCAAGGCCAAGGAAATCCACGCCCTCTTGTGGGTCTCCATCGCACTCTTCGTCCTTAACTTCATCATTCTAGCTGTTATCTAATGACATCTAATCACTAGCAGAGACTCTGTCTCTGCTTTTATTGCTATAAAAAAACTGAGACCTATGGTCTCAGCTGCTTATGCTTATTGTAACCAGTTAAAGTGCTGGTAATGGTTATTGATTTGCTCCCAATCTTCAGGGCCAAAATGAGCAAGGGCCTCTTTCATCAAAGTGGCTAAATCGGTCTTCGACAAGGTCTTCATTTGGTCGCTTGAAAACATATGATAGTCGCCCCCGCCGCAGGCACGGTATTGGGTTAGAGCTAGGGTATAAATGGCATCTAAGTCCAATTCTTGCCCCTTACGTTCATCCACGATACTTACCACACGTTGCCCTACCGGCTGAGTCAAATCTACTGTGGTCATCAAGCCACTGAAGACATCAAAGTTATAATGCTTAGGCTTAGGCGCAATGTAACTTGGATTAATGGACTTACGCCCATCCTGATCCAGCACCAGATAGTTGAGATCGAACTCCAAGGCATCCTTGATTGTCTGACCACTTACCTCAACAGTCGCAATTAAATTATAGTAGGGATAACTAGCTAACAGAACTTCATTGGTAATAGGCCCATGGAAATCTTTAAAGGCCTCATTAACTAAGGCAATGGCGCTAAAATCGGCTCCTGTTTCCCGCAATTGCAATTGGTTAAGGAACTCAATATAAGGATGCCCGTAGATACGCGCTTCAAAAGCATCCTGAGTAACAGGTAAAAGAGGCGCCTCTCCTAGGACTTGGTTCAGCCAAGCCACCCCTTGGCTAAGCTCTGGTTCCATGACCTCGCGTACCGCCTGACTCGAACTCGTTTTGCTGGTTTCGTGCAAGCTCGCTTGACCAGAAACAAGTCGATGGTCTTGATCCAAGTCTAAAGTAACTTCTGCTACATACTGGCCAGCAAAGCCTGGTTGCACTACCCAAGTCTGTCCTACTTGTTGGCAAATCACACGGTGTTGGTGCCCTGTTAAAAGCACATCTAGGCCTGGAATCCCTTGCAGCATCTCAGCCCCGCGGTTTTCGCCCGTTAAAGCTTCAAGGGGTTCAAAACTATTCAAATCCCGTTCAAAACCACCATGATAAGCCAAGATTAAGACGTCCACCTGAGGTCTGATTTGCTCAGCATATTTCTTGGCCACTTGATAGGCATCGAGGAAGGCTAGCCCTTCATAATGCGCTGGTAACTCCCAATGGGGAATATACTCGGTTGTCACCCCAATAATCCCAATCCGGATGCCTTCACGTTCGGTAATGACATAAGGTTGGCCGAGTGCTGGTTGACCCGTTTCCTGCCAGACAATGTTGGCACACAAAATCGGTGCCTCTAGCTGATTCAAAATATTATCACGATAGTCTTGGCCGAAATTGAACTCATGATTACCAATTAATTGATAATCGTAGCCAATTTTATTCATAGCCCGAGCGAAGACACTACCGTCGCCCGCTTCCTGCTTGCAGTATGTGGCGAAGGAAGAGCCCTGTATAAAATCTCCTAAATCAATCGTTAGGACGGGATGATTAGCCTTTTCTTTCAATTTTTCAATCGTTGCTGCTGTGTTGAGCAATGAGCGCTCAGCATTTTCTGGTGCTTTGAGCCAGAAACCATGTGTGTCACTGGTCATCAAGATGGATAATTGCTGCATAGTATGCCTCCTTAGTCTTAGCCTTCCTATTATACAGCATCCCGCCAAGCCTCTCAAGTAGCCTAATAAAGTCAAAATAAAAAAGGAAAAGGCCAAGAGGTCTCCAGCCCCTCAAGGTCTTTTCCCAAGTCAGTCAAGAAAACGAGCGATGCCTTACCCCCACGTAAGGTCGCACCATTTTCCGGCAGTGCACTCCTTGCATTGCCTAAGTCTATCATACATCACTTGATTGGCAATGAAAAGGCTTATAGGCGGTCTGTAGATGAAGCTTAACACTTCTGACATCTGCCCTTTATTTGATTGCAAATATTACGCTCTTGTAACATTTGCCTAGACCAATCCTAGGCAAGAGCTTCTATTTGATCTAATAAATGATCGACGTAGCCGATTGCTGAACGCAAGGCGCCAGCATCCGCCATAGATACGCCGGCATGTTCTGCCAAGGCTAAAGGTCCCATGGTACCACCAGCTTTAAGAACTTCTAGCCATTTGTTGATTGTAGTTTGGTCGCCTGCTGCAATTTTCTGCCCTACAGCCGTCCCAATGGTTAACCCTGCTGAGTAGGTGTAAGGATAGAGGGCCATGAAGTAGTGCGGCTGACGCATCCAAGTCAATTCGGCACCTGGATTAATTTCCAGGGCATCGCCCCAGAATTCCTTAAGGGTTTCTAAGAAGAATTGGTTGAGACTGTCGGTATTGAGGAATTCATCACGGTCTACCGCTTCTAGCACCTTACGTTGGAAATGTGCTTCCAAGAGGTGGGTGACCATGTTGTGGAAGTAGGTCCGAGCAATAAACTCAGCAATCAAGGTCCGTTTTTGCGCGGCTTCTAAAGGTTGGCTGAGCAAATATTGACACATAATCACTTCATTAGCCGTTGAAGGCGCCTCGATAAAGTAAAGGCTGGCTTCTGGTGTAATAGGCGATACATGCTGGTTGGTTAACTGGAAGTGCCCCGCATGCCCCAATTCATGAGCCAGAACAAGCACTTCGCTGAGTAAGCCTGTCCAGTTGAGCAGAATATAGGATGGACCATCGGCTACCGTCGCACAGAAGCCGCCGGTTGATTTAGTCTGGTTCATTGGATAGTCAATCCAACGCTCATCGAAGGCACGACGCACAATTTCTTGATAGTCAGGGCCAAGGACCTTGAAGGTATCTTCTACCATGGCACGGGATGCCTCTATGCTGATGGTCTCAGCAGGTTCCTTCGAGAATGGCATCTTAATATCTGCCAAAGATACTTTATCCAAGCCCTGCTCAGCTGCCAACAAACGCGCGTAACGACGCATCACCGGCGCAAACTCTGACATGATGACATCAATTTGGCGGTTATAGGCTTCACGGCTCACGTCTTGTTTAAAGAGTTCGTAATCAATGATTGAGTCAAAACCTCGCAACTTAGCTTCCTTCTTGCTCGTTTGCACATAGTTGAGGTAGTTAGCTGCTGCCGTGTGTTGATAGCGCGCCAAGCCATCATGGAAAGACTTCCATGAAGCATGACGCAATTCATAGTCGCTAGCCCCTTCGTAGTCCCCTTCGAATTTGACGAAACTATTTGGATAGGTCTTACCCGCCACTTGGAAATCGTCGAAGGTCAAGTCCTGGAACTTGAGGGTTCCATAGAGAGAATATTGGTTGTAGAGCGAGCTCTGGAAACTAGATAAGAGCTCTTCAACCTCCTTAGAAAGGACGCTAGGCTTTAAGCGCAAGACTTCATTGAGATAGCCAGCATAGCGCTTGCCCTTATCAGATTGACTAAACTCTCTCAGGTAGGCTTCATCCAAGGCTGATAACTCTGGTGCTAGAAAGGCAAGCTTAGCCCCGACTAATTCGAAGAGTTGATCCAAACCCACTGCATTGGCTTCATTCTGAGCATCTAGTTTGTCGGTCTCATAGGCTAGTGAACCATAATGAGAGACCCAGGAAATGGCCACTTGAATAGCCTCATAGTCGGCTAAGGCCTTTTCTAATTGTTGCGCTTGACCCAGAGTGCCCGCATAGTTAGCTTCAAATTCCGTCACCTGTTTCTTCAAGCCCTCCACGGCCACTTCATAGGCCGCCTGGTCTTGATACAAGAGACTTAAATCCCAGGTCTCTGCCAGAGGCAGTTCCTGTCTTAAAGGTAATGACATCTTACTTTCCTCCTTGTTCTGCACGTAATTCATTGATAAAGCGTTCAATGCGTTCGAAAGCTTGCTTCAATTCTTCGATCGAGTAGGCATAAGATACCCGTACGAAGCCTTCGCCTGACTGACCGAAGGCAGAGCCCGGCACAACCGCCACCTTGTGCTCCCGAATCAGACGGGTAGCAAACTCTTCTGAACTTAAGCCAAATTGACTAATATTCGGGAAGATGTAGAAGGCGCCAAAAGGCTCAAAGCATGGAATGCCTAAGCGTTCGAGCTCCGCCATCAAATAACGTCGACGTTGATTATAGCTGTCACGCATCATTTCCACATCGCTAGCCCCATTCTTAAGGGCCATGGTGCCCGCATACTGACTCATGGTTGGCGCAGCCATAATAGCAAACTGGTGAATTTTCACCATCTGAGCCAGGATTTCTTCTGGTCCACAGCAATAGCCCAGGCGCCAACCGGTCATGGCATAAGCCTTAGAGAAACCATTGATATAGATAGTCCGTTCAACCATACCTGGCAAATCAATGAGCGAATAGTGCTTCTTGCCGGTGTAAGAAAGTTCACTATAAATTTCATCTGTAATAACCAAGAGATCGTGGCGTACAATCACTTCAGCGATGGCTTCCAAGTCCTCTTTGGTCATAACCGCACCTGTCGGGTTATTGGGGAAGGATAAAATCAAGGCCTTGGACTTAGGCGTAATCGCCGCTTCTAACTCTTCCGCCGTCAGCCGAAAATCATTGGCTTCCTTAAGTGGAATAGGCACCGGAACGCCATCCGCCAGGGTAATACATGGCAAATATGAAACATAGCAAGGTTCATGATAAATCACTTCATCTCCAGGTTCTAGACAGGCCCGCAAGGCTAGGTCGATGGCCTCTGACCCCCCGATTGTGACTAAAACCTGAGTGGCAGGATTGTATTGAACCGCATGATTGCGCGCGATGTAATTAGAAATCTCGGTTCGTAATTCCATCAGCCCACGGTTAGCCGTATAGAAAGTCCGACCTTTCTGAAGGGTGTAAATCCCCTCTTCGCGCACATGCCAAGGGGTATCAAAATCGGGTTCCCCCACCCCTAGCGAAATAACATCTTCAATTTCATTGGCGATATCGAAAAATTTTCGGATACCAGAAGGTTGGATAGATTGCACCTTCTGGTTGATAAAACGATGACTCATGGGGTTACCACCATCCGTTTGTGTTTGTCATCCTTTACGAACATGGTACCGTGGTCTTTGTATTTCGTTAAGATAATATGAGTTGCTGTTGACTGAACTTCTTCAATCACAGACAAACGGCTAGAAACAAAGAGGGCAATTTCCTTCATGGGTGCCTTCTTAAGCTCGACTAGGAAGTCAAAGCCCCCAGACATAAGGTAGAGGGAGTCTACTTCTGGGAAGAGATAAATTTTTTCTGCAATACGGTCAAATCCTTGCCCGCGTTGAGGGTTGACCTTCAATTCGATAATGGCAGAAACACTTTGATCATCGGTTTTATCCCAGTTAATTAGGGTATGATAACCGACAATAATACGGTCGGCTTCAAGTTCTGCAATGGTTTTGATTACTTCTTCTTCGCTATAACCTAGACGAACAGCTAATTCAGCTGGTGAAATTCTACTGTTACTTTCTAATACTTTTAAAATCGCTTGGCGTTGATTCATGGTGAAACCTCCTACTAGACTTGTGGCCAGTCTCTGCTGACGCACCTTATTCCTATTATATTATAACACAAAGCAAGGCTAAGGCGAAAGACTGGAGGTCAGCGCCAAGCAAGTCGAATCTGCGCTAGAATAAAAAAAGCCGAGCGACCTCTTAAGGCTACTCAGCAAGTCATGTTCAGAGAATTAATCCCCAACTTTGATTCGGTCGGTAAGATCTCCTGATTGACTGAAATCAATCGGATAATCTAAGCTAGGCTGCGGCATCTGGTAGCCCAGATAGGTCACAGCAAAGTCCTTGAGCCGGGCGCCCACTTCACGGAATTCACGCTTGAATCGGGTTGATTCTGTCTCTTCAGCTGCCAGTCCTACCGCCTGTAGACCTAAGCCACGCGCCAACATAAGGGCACGGGATAAATGATAGCCTTGGGTAACGATAATCACTCGGTTCTGACCCAGAACATGTTTGAGCCGATAGAGGCTATCATAAGTCGAGTAGCCCGCATGATCTAAATAAATCCGTTCACTGGCTACCCCATGCTGAACCAGATAGTCCTTCATGACTGCCACTTCATTATAATATTGATTGGTGTGGTCACCACTCATAATGAGAGCCTTATTTGGAAAGGTCTGGGCTAGCGTAAGGGCCGAATTTAGCCTCCCTGCCAGGACCTTACTTGGCTCCTTATTGTCGATAATTCCAGCCCCTAGCACCAAAATAGGCACCTGGTCACTAGCCCAATCAGAGGCTTGAATCTGTTGAGGAGTTTTGGTTTGGAATTGGGCGCTAACAATCACCCAAAGATTAATGGCTAGGATTAGCAAGAGCCCTAAGGATGCTAGGCCAATGATTGCTTTAAAAATTGATAGAATCATTCTCACGCGCCTCCCTCCTTCTCAAATGTCTTAGCTTTTATAGTATAACAGTATCCTGAAGAGAAGTCTAAAATTGTCAGTCCTGTTGCGAAATTTAACTCAGCTGTTATCCGTTTGTCACGGACTCTGCCGCTTATCTATGGTAGACTATAGAAGATTACCCCGAGGGCTCCAGCCCCAACTATCAAATATCCCATAGAAAGAGGAAACCCCATGAAATTACGCCATATCTTTTTATTTTTGCTGGCCATTGTCTTAGGTGCCGGCGCCACGATTCTCTATCTCAAACTCCAAGAACCTGCGCGCAAGAACAATCAGACTCAAGAATCTAGTTCTAGCCAGTTAATCAGCCAATCTTCTTCTAGTAAGCCTGAATCTAGCAGTAGCGCCTCTTCCTCTTCGGAGCCACCACAGTCTTTCCTGAATGAAAGTATTCCAGAAGACGCTAGCTACAAGAAGACGGTCTTACCTGCCGAAATGGACGGTAACGAACTCAACAAGAAAATCAACGAATTCTACCAAGCCAACTATTCTGCAGAAGAGAAGGCTGCTAGCCAACAAGCACTTAGCCAACAAGAATTAGCAGATTTGCAAAACTACTTGGATCAAGCTGGCAATGTCAGTGGTTTGGAAACTAAGGTCGACCAAATCGCGGTTAAGTTAGGCAACCAAACCAGTTACGTCGTTCGTTTAGTTGTACCAATGACTCGCCAAGAAGCCAACAGTCGCGTCAAGGACAGCGATATCGAACTCATGAACCAAGCCTTGTCCTATGTCGGCAATCGCCTAGTCTTGGTAGCCTACTATGATCAAGCTAAGCAAGCGGTGGTGCCTGTCAGCCTATCTAACAGCTCCCGCCCCGCTCTCTTCTACTACAACGTACAACCTTAAAGTAAATCGAAAGCCACCTATCACTTAGGATAGGTGGCTTTATTTGCTTGGGAAAGGCTAATTTTCAGCTGAGTCTCGAACCGTGTCAATGCCTAAAACTACTGCCAAAACTAATACCGGATGAATAGTCTCATCATAGATTTCAATCTCGAAGGTATCGGACCAGGTCATAATCTTGCTCCGAATGGTCGCGATAATTTCTCCATCTGCATCATAAAAACTACAGCCCTTAAGCCAAGAAATACCATCCACTGTCCAACCTAGACCTTGAATCGATAAACGGGTACTTAAGATGCTGAAGCGCTCTTGAATGGTCGCCACTGCTTGGCCGCCAATACTAATTGTTAGGCGTTGGAAGAAGAGCTGCCACATAGCCTGAGTCACTGTCGCTAAGGCTGTTCCTGTCTTGGCATCTAGAATGGTCATCTGACGACGAAGCCAGGGCATACGGCCTCGAACTTGATAGACTACATTCCCTGCTTCATCATAAATCTCAAAGTTTTGGCGAATAGACATAAAATGTTGTTCCATATAGAATTTCATCATATTCTCTCCTTACTTGTGATAGGCGTGCCCCTTCATAATCCGAAAAGCCCGGTAAATCTGCTCGACTAGGACCAGGCGCATGAGTTGATGAGGTAAGGTAATCCGTCCAAAGCTGACCCGCCACTGAGCTTTTTGTTTGAGTCGCTCCGCCAGGCCTAGGGAACCACCAATAATAAAGCTTACCTTACTTTGACCATGTAGGGCCATGCGGTCCAAACGCTGGGCTAAATCTTCAGAAGAGATGAGATCTCCTTCAATAGCGAGGACAATGACCTGACGGCCAGCATCTAATCGAGCCTCTATGCGGTCTGCTTCCTTATCTAAAACTTGTTCGATTTCGAGGGGGGACATTTTCTCTGCGGTCGCTTCATCGGCCACTTCAACGATAGAAAGGTTGGCATAGGCGCCAAGTCGCTTGGTGTATTCAGCAATCCCTTGTTTGAGATATTTCTCCTTGAGTTTGCCGACACAGATAATTTCAATTTGCATCCTGATTCCTCCTACCTTTATCATAGCATTTTTCGGCGATTTTTTGTATGATAATAGGGAATTGAATTAGAATCGAGGTTCTCGCTATGCAAGATCTATTCTCCCCAAGCAAATGGACCGCAACCCAGAAGCTTACCGTTAGCTTTCTGGTGGTTATTTTAACCGGGAGCTTTCTCCTCTGGTTGCCTATTTCCAACCAGCCAGGAACTCATCAAACTTATTTAGACCATCTCTTTACTGCTGTCTCCATGGTCTGCGTGACGGGCTTGACCGTCCTATCCATTAAGGACACCTATACCGTCTTCGGCCAGATAGTCGGCATTATCCTTATGCAGATTGGGGGCTTAGGGCTCATCACCCTGATTTCTGTCAGTCTCTTCTACCTGAAGCGACGCATTTCGCTCAAGGACCAAACCACCTTGCAGATGGCCCTTAACCGTAACACTAATGACAACTACAAGAACTTTCTCTTTAACGCCTATCGCTTCACCTTTGCAGTAGAGGCCATTGGCGCTCTAGTTCTGATGACGGACTTCATTCCCCGCTATGGTTGGGCAAAAGGCGCCTTCAATGCCGTTTTTGTTGCGGTTTCTGCCTTTTGTAATGCTGGTTTTGACAACCTAGGCAGCAACAGTCTCCAAGACTTTGTTCTCAATCCAACGGTTAACTTTACAGTTGCCTTACTCATTATTGCAGGGGGGATTGGTTTCACCGTCTGGGCCGAGCTGAGCGAAAGGTTGAATCACTACTTCCATTCTCGTCCACGCCTCTTGCGTTTGAGTTTCCGCCGTTTGAGTTCCCACTCACGCCTAGCGCTGATAGCAACTGCTACCTTGTTATTTGGCGGAGCCCTTATCACTTGGCTATCAGAACTCAGACATAGCTCAACTATCGGTAATTATAATATCTTCCAGCAGTGGATGATTTCTTTCTTCCAGTCTGCCGCCTTCCGTACGGCCGGCTTCTCGACTTTGAACTATGAAGCAACCCATCCCTTCACCAATCTGATCTATATGATTCTCATGTTAATTGGGGGGGCCCCAGGTGGTACAGCCGGTGGTATTAAGGTCACTACAGCTGCCATCATGTTCTTACTCTTCCGTTCCGAACTCAAGGGCCACACTGAAGTGACCTTCCATAAACGGGTTATTCCAGCCAGCGCCGTTAAGCAGGCTATGACCATCATTCTCTTTTTCTTCACGGTCTTAATGATTGGCTATTCGCTCTTACTCTTGGAGCATCCAAATCTCAATCCTTACCATCTTCTCTTCGAGGCCATTTCTGCCATGGCCACTGTGGGTTCTTCAGCAGGGATTACCTCGCAACTTACAACTTGGGGACGCATCATTATTATGGGGATGATGTTCTTGGGCCGGGTAGGTCCCTTTACCGTCTTTCTCAGCTTGCTCCAACGTGACCGCAAAGAAATTCACTATGCCGATACTGATGTATTAATCGGCTAATCAGAAAGGATCTGTACACTTATGAAACCAAAACTTAATACTCGGATTATTGGCGTCTTAGGCCTGGGGGTCTTTGGCCGTACCGTCGCTAAAGAACTTAGCAAATACGATGTAGACGTTATCGCCATTGACAACCGACAAGCCAATGTCCAAGACGTGGCAGACTATGTTACTAAGGCGGCTGTCGGCGACATTACCGATTACGACTTCTTGAAAAATATCGGCGTTAAGGAATGCGATATTGTCATTATCGCGACCGGTACTAACTTGGAAAGCTCTGTACTAGCGGCTATGCACTGTAAAAAACTAGGTGTCCCTCGAATCGTGGGTAAGGCTCGTAGCTTAACCTTTGAAGAGGTCCTCTATGAAGTGGGCGTCCATGTAGTGGTCTCTCCTGAACGTGACTCCGGTGTACGTTTAGCATCTAAGATTCTCCGTAATAAGATTGACGAAGTGCTACGTCTAGACGATGATACCTCGATTGTCGAATTTACGGCGCCTGACGCATGGGTCGGTAAGACTGTCTTAGAATTAGACTTACGACGCAAGTATGAACTCAACCTAATTGGTATGCGGGAAGAAAAAGGCGAGAAGTTGAATTCTTCTATTGCCATCAACCACCCGATTGAAGCCAACACCATTTTGGTCGCGATGGCTAATTCTCATGTTTTCGAGAAATACGACTATTTAGGTTACTTTAATGACTAAACTTACTATCAGAAAAAGCCATGGTTTGAAACCATGGCTTTTTTGCTAATACATTAAATTTAGGAAGGACGACGACGCATGAGGATGAGGCCAATCGCTGCAATGACTAGTAGAGCACCCACTAACAAGAATGGTAGGCGGTCCACCTCACCAGTATTTGGCAGGCCCTTCTTATTCTCTCTTTTGCTTTCTTTCTTGACCTCTACCTTACTACTTGAGCTTTGACTTTCTTTTGATTCAGATTTAGAGTCAGAAGGCTTAGATTCGTTAGGTTTTGAAGATTCGTTGGGCTTAGATTCACTTGGCTTAGAAACCGAGGATTGAGAAGACTCAGCTGGTTTGGATTCAGCTGGCTTAGAGGCTGTGGATTGAGAAGATTCGGCCGGTTTGGATTCACTTGGCTTAGACATTGAAGATTGGGAAGACTCAGCCGGTTTGGATTCAGCTGGCTTAGAGGCTGTAGATTGAGAAGATTCGGCCGGCTTGGATTCACTTGGCTTAGATTCTGAAGCTTGCGAGCTCTCTGCTGGCTTTTGTTCAGGCTTAGGTGCTGGCAATGAAATAACAGGTAGCACTTGTTTATCCGCTTCATCTTCCAGAGGCAACTGCGCTAAGTAACTATCGAATTTTTTCTTGAGCGCCGCAAAATTTTGAATGGTTTGACTAGCATCATATACGCTAGCGGTCACCAAACCTTCAGACGTTTCGCGTTCTTTGGCTGGTTTATATTCCTTAACACCCGCCATACCATCTTTTTCAAGACCTTGTTCTACTAGCCACTTATGAGCCGCAGAGACAGCTTGATCACGATTACCCTCTACCAAGAAGTAGAAAACAAGCCCTTCTGTATTATCTTGGGCATTAACTAGAACATA
The DNA here is from genome assembly GCF_963520105.1 of uncultured Abiotrophia sp. NCBI lineage: Bacteria > Bacillati > Bacillota > Bacilli > Lactobacillales > Aerococcaceae > Abiotrophia > uncultured Abiotrophia sp. Next base: position 22,068 of record NZ_CAUQPN010000005.1, on the reverse strand, counting down.
GCGCACAATACTGTGTTCCTTAGCTTGCGCTACTTGGCTGGCCTCCGCCTCATTATTTGATGCAGTGGCTTGTGCTGCAACTGGATAGCTACCCAAAACACTGGCAACTAAACCCAAAACTAAGATTCCTTTCGACCACTTTTTCATGGTGAATCGCTTCCTTTCCTTTTGTTACACTTATTGTAACTCTGTTACAGAAAGATTACAAGTGAATCTTTGTTTTTTATTATTTATTTCCCGAATAATTCATAAATTCGCAACATTCCGCTTATTACCGGTCCAAATCGACAACGCAGATTATTACGTAGATGTTACAAAAATAAAAAGAGCCCCTGTTTTCACAGGAGCTCCAAGCTTCAATTTAACCTTGGGTCAAACGTTTGCGGATGTAACTAGAGCTATACTCGACAATCAAGATAAAAGCAATTAGACCAATTAATATGGCACCCACTTCATCCCATTTGTAGCCGTTAATCGCAAAAGTCAATGGTGCCCCAATCCCGCCGGCGCCAACAACCCCTAGAATCGTAGCGTCACGTAGGTTCATATCGAAACGGAAAATCAGGGTAGAGATCAAACTAGACCAAAGTTGCGGAATAATCCCGCAGCGAATTTTCTGGAAGGTAGAACACCCCGCCGCATCAAGCGCCTCAAGTATTGAATCATCTAAATCATCAATGGTTTCTGAGAAGAGCTTAGAAATCATCCCAATCGAAGTAACTGATAGGGTCATGACCCCAGCGAAAGCACCCGGACCGGTTACGCGGATAAACATGAGCCCGTAAACAAAACTTGGGATGGTCCGAACTGCCATTACGAAGAGGCGTGTAATGACGGTAATGGGCATTGGCATGACCTTACCTGAAGCGAGAAAAGCCAAAGGAATAGAGAATACAGCCCCTACAATGGTTCCCATGAAAGCAATAGCTGCCGTTTCTAGGAGCAAGTGGAGTACGCCGCTCTCACCTAAACCAAGTAAGGTTTCCAAGTTAGGGTGGAAAATCCCGCTAATAATATTGAAGGCAATGGTCGGGCCCTTTTCAGAAATATCAATAGAGCCCAAAGCTGACCAGGACCAAACAATGAGAATTACTAAACCAAGCACCCATAAGGCCTTGAAATACTTATCTGAGGTACGTGATTCATACATTTCATTAATTTTATTAATCATGATCCGAACCTCCTAAGTTAGTTTAGAGCGCAAGTAGCGACTGGTATACTCGATAATCAGGACTGTCACATAGAGGGCAACTAAAATCATGCCTAAATTCGTGTACTCACGCCAAGCAATCTTCTCATTCAAGATGACCCCAATCCCACCAGCACCAACCCATCCCAGAATGGCTGCGTGACGGACATTCCCTTCAAAAGTATAAAGGGAAGAAGCAAGATAGGAAGGTAAGACTTGTGGCAAAATGGCGCCTAGAAAACTATAAACCCGGTTAGCACCTAGGGCTTCCATGGCTTCAAAAGGTTTCATATCAACCGTTTCAATCATTTCATAGAGTTGCTTAGCCATAAAGGAGAAGGTGAAGATGGCAATGGCCACCGTCCCAGCAAAAGTCCCAATCCCAAAGACCAGAGTCAAAACACTGGCGTAAATCAATGTCGGCACTGTCCGAATCAAACTAAGAACTAATTTCATAGAGCCAGTAATCCACCGGTTAACAACCATGTTATAGGAAGCAACCACAGCGGCTGGAATGGCCAGTAAGGCGCCAATGACAGAGCCTAAGATAGACATTTTAATGGTATCTAATAGCGGTCCCTGAACAGAAGCCCAGTAATCCCAATTAGGCGGATACATCCGTCCTAAAATAACAAAGAACTGATTTCCTCGCTTGAGTAAGGTGGACATTTTGAAGCCAGTAAGTTCTATAGAATAATAGAAAGCTAGGACAACCAAGATGAGATAAAGCCAGGTTAGAGAACGTTTCTTGCTGACGGTTTTACCATTGGGTAGGGTTCGGGTTCGTGGTCCCCACATACGATGCCAGAATGCATTCATCATCATGTCCCCCTATTCAATCGCTTGGCCCTTGTAAATCACATCCAAGATTTCAGGTGTGACTTGGTCAGAAGGTCCGTCATAGACAACTTCCCCATCACGAATACCAATGATACGATCACAGTATTCCAAGGCTAATTCCACATGGTGAATATTGAGTAAAATCGAAATCTTATCATCGCGATTAATAGCTTGGAAATCTTCCATTACGGCTTTGGCTGTAACAGGGTCTAGAGCTGCGACCGGCTCATCGGCTAGAATAATCTCTGGGTTCTGCGCCAGCGTGCGTGCTAGGGCCACCCGTTGTTGTTGGCCCCCGGAAAGTTGGTCTACTCGAGTGTAGGCTTTTTCTAAGATTCCCACGCGGTCCAAGGCGGTCAGCGCTCGAATTTCTTCTTCCTTCTTATAGTAACCAATGAGAACCCGCCAAAAAGGAATATCTGGCACAAAGGCATTCATCACATTGCTGATAACAGACGCCCGGGTTACTAGGTTAAAAGACTGGAAGATCATGCCAATTTTACGGCGAAAACGGCGTAGGCTTTGACCTTTTAATTGGCTAACATTAGTCCCATTGACCGTTAACTCCCCTTCACTAATAGGATGCATACAGTTAATGGTCCGGATTAGGGTAGATTTCCCCGCACCAGATAAACCAATAATCCCAACAAACTCTCCTTGTTCTATGGTCAAGTTGACATTCTTCAGAGCCGTCACCCCATTGGGATAGCGCTTGGAGACATTCTTGAACTCTATCATGTGTAATCCTCTCTTCTCATTATAATGGCAGACAAGAAGCAATCCTTAGAGATACTCCTGTCTGTGCTCTCTTATCACAAAAAGAGCAGAGCCTCACCGAGACTCTGCCGTCTTGAGCGTCATGCGGACTAGTTGCCCTTAATTAATTTTTGCGCTTCGCGCTCTTTGTTGTAGTCTTCGTCTTTGGCTTCTTTATAACCGGTGTGGTTGTAAATCTTGATGACTTTCTTACCTTCTTCGGTCTTAGCAATATCCATCAAGGCTTTCTTGATTGCTTCGTTCAATTCAGGTGAAACAGTTGTGGAAGTCTTGCTAGCAGATACCGTGTCATTGACGATGTCTGGCGTTACGCCGATAACGTTAGTTGCTTCCCAGATAGGTGCTGAAGCGCCCATTTCTTTTTGCCACTTGTCAACGTTGTCGCGACGTAGGTCAGCATAACCAACAACAATATCAACTTGTTCAGCAGCCAAACGAGTCATGGCATTGGTATAAGAATCAGATTGTACCACGTTAGCTAAATCGGTAATCTTCTTACCAAAGTTTTCTTTGAGCCAGAGGGTTGGGTAAATGTAACCAGATGCTGATGAAGAGGAGAGAACAGTCCATTTAGCAGAGTTGAGGTCGTCCCAAGTTAACTTTTCACCCTTGTTGACTTTCTCAGCTAATTCCTTACCTTTGGCAGATGGGCCAGCTAAAACCAAGCCTTTGTAGAAAGTTACTTGCTCATCAGTAGGTTCAGTTGCTTTCTTGTCATTCCAGTCTTTTGGCTCAGCAGAGTTTTTGTTAAGCCCTTGACGAGTAGCAGTTAAGAGAACTTCCACATCATCAGAAAAGAGTACATAAGTCCCTGAAGGGATAAAACCATAGTCAAGAGTCCCTGATGCTAATCCTTCCCCTACAGCTTCAAAGTTAGTCCCTACTGTGATTTCCACGTTCTCAACTTCAAAACCATTTTTAGCAAGTTCGTCTTTCAATAATTTCTTGAGCGGTTCAGTCGATGTTACGATTTCGTCTGGGTTACGTGACGGCACGAAACCAATCTTGATGGTATCGATTTTTTCTGCTGCTTTAGCAGTAAACGGTGCAATTAATCCGGCCACAAAGGTCGCAATTAAGGTGAAGATGGCAAAAAGCTTCAGGCTTTTTTTCATTTTAAGGATCCCTCCAACAAAAAATAATAGATTCTACCCAAATTATAACACCCCCTTATCTTCCGGCAAGAAATAAATTATCAAAAGGGTCTTTTTGCTGGTTTTATTTTTCAAACGTTCGTGTTTTTCGGCCATTGCCTCAGCACTCAAAAAAGCCCACTCTTCCTTGCCGGAGGTGTGGGCTATCATTATTGGCTACTAACGTTGGCCTGGGAATGGTAGGCGTGGAGTTTGGCCTTCTTGACCATTCTCTTGCTCTTGTCCTTGACCTTGTTGGCCTTGTTGATATTGTTGGAGATTATTGTTGCTTTGCTGCTCAGGTTGGGCACCAAGCGTTACTTGAACTTTGGTTTCTTTTCCTTCTCTGAGGACGGTTAACTCTACTTTGTCACCTACATTATAGGCATAGAGCTCCCGACGTAACTCCAAGATATTCTTGATTTCCTTATCGCCAATCTTGGTGATAACGTCATATTTCTTGAGGCCTGCCGTTTCAGCTGGTGATCCTTTGACCGTATCGGTTACCACTACCCCATCCGTTTGGTCGGACTTGAGTTTGAGAATTTCGGTCTTAGACCGGCTAGTGATGTTAGCTAAGTCATTTTGGCTAATTCCAATGAAAGGCCGGGTAACTTTGCCGTCTTTTTCTAGCTGTGCAATGACGCGTTGCACTTCCTTAGACGGAATGGCGAACCCCATCCCTTCGACGTCTACATTCGAGAACTTGCTAGAGTTAATACCTACTAGGTCGCCATCCTTATTGAGTAGCGCACCACCGGAGTTACCTGGGTTGATTGCTGCTGAAGTTTGAATGAGCGTGGTCTCAATATCGGCTTGGCCGTCCTTGTTGAGGTCCATTGGCACAATCCGTGATTGACCAGAAATAATCCCTTGGGTCACAGAGTTAGAGAACTTGCTACCTAGAGGCGAGCCAATGGCGATGGCGATGCTCCCCACCTTAGTTGCGTCAGAGTCAGCAAACTTAATGGCTGATTTAACATTCTTGGACGAAATCTTGACAACAGCTAAGTCGGACACGGCATCACGGCCAACCAATTCCCCATCTTCTGTGGTCCCATCAGCTAATTTGACTTTAAGGGAATCAGCATTTTCCACCACGTGGTTATTGGTTACCAAATAGGCTGTATCACCGTCAATCTTATAGATGACGCCACTACCTTCACCCGCTAATTTTTGGGAGGCACTTGGGTCTTCCAAGTCCACTTGGTTTTCACCTCCCGTGCCATAGCCATATAAATTATTTTGTTGGCTTTCTTTCTGGTAGTTTTGGATCGACACGACAGAGTCTTTAGCCTTCTCAACAGCCTTCATAATGGTCTCTTCAAATTCACTGGCTGTTCCTTGGGCTTGGACCGTATTCGTCTGATTTTGAGCTGCCGTCGGTGTCACGACATTTTGCAAGGCCAAGCCACTTAAGATAAGCGCGCCCCCAGTTAAAGAACCTACAACTAATTTAATGATTTTTCTGTTTTTCATCGAACTTCCTCTTTTCTCTCCTATGAGTTTATTATTTTTCTTGATGCTTCTATCCTAGCACCGACATGTGAAAAGAATTTGAAAATTATATTACAAAGCAGTTATTTAATTGGTAAAGAATCCAGATTTTTAGCCCCATTTCACGGCAATTTCATTCATATTTTGATTGCTAGACCCCGCTAGCTTCTACATAGGCTTATTCGCAGAAACAAAAAAGACCAGGAGCAAGCTCCCAGTCTAATCTTGATGACTAGCATTCATGAATCTTCCCACATTTTGGACAGCGTCCTCGCATGCGATTAGCTAAATCAATGAATTTGCAAACCAATTGGCTATCCAAAGAATAAATCACATGCTTACCTTCCTTCTCTGAGCGAATAATCCCATGCTTCCGTAAAGTAATCAGATGGTGAGAAGTCGTCGCTACGGTGGCATCGATTAAGCGTGAGATTTCATAGACGCAGAGGCGTTCATAGACCGTCAAAACATGCATAATTTTCACTCGGTTGAGATCACCCAAAACCTTGAATAAGGTTGCCTGTGCAGCCAGTTGATCTGGATCCATGACTTCCTTGAGTCGCTCACATTCCGTACTAATCACTTGTTCTTCTAGACATTCATATTCTGCCATGTCTTCCCTCCTTATAGGCCATGCATCATCATGACAGCCACACAGTTATTAATAATATGTACACAGATGGCATATTCAAGCCTCCTGGTTTTCAAATAAGTTAGTCCTAAGATTAAGCCCATGCCAGCGTAGAGGCCCCATTCTAAAGCATTAGCTGGTTGATGTAGGAGACCAAAAATGACACTGGATATTCCCAGACCTAGCCAAGGTAGCTGGGGCAGTAGATACTTCATCAACAAGCCCCTGAAGAGAATTTCTTCGACAATAGGTCCCAGTATGGCCAAGGACAAAAAGGTTAAGAGGAAAGGGGCACCCTGTGTCGATACTTGCAAGGCCGCCTGATTCTGCGTGGTCTCAAAGGCTGGGTTGTAAGCAATCAGGACTTGGTCATAAATTGTCAGGTAGCAATACATAATCCCGTAAATAGCAAAACCTCCGACTAGGAGCTTCCATTTATTGAGTGTCCAATCAAAGAGCTTAAAGCCCCAAATAGAGACCCCTAGGATTAAAACCACTAAAGCTATGGCCTCCAGAATGACAAAAGCCCAAGGATGTATATAGACCAAGTCACTTAAATCGGCACCTACTAAGTCATAGGAGTCGATTCCTGATTGAGCCAGACCATACTGTATCAATCCCCACTCGGCCAAAATTTGGCTGACCAGATAGGCACCAATCAGCAAAAGCACCTTCCACCAGCTGCCCTTAACAGGATCTTGCCAGGCTTGGTTCATTCTTTGCCACATGCGCCTTCATCTCCTCTTGCTTAGTTAATCAATTTTTCCAGTTGGATAAGACCTTGGAACCAGTCTGCACCTAAGATTTCATTGAATTGTGCTTGACTTAAGACTGCATCCCCTGTCGGTTCCGTCAGTGACGCAGCTTTCATGTCTAAATGGTACTCTAGCGCCACCTTGCCTTGAATCAAGCCAACTGAGATTTTTTTATTGGCATAGTCCAAGCTGATGGTCCCATCGTAATCATCTGTGAACAAATCAAAGGTCTCTTTAAGTCTTGGAAAATCGGCTTGATGCTTCTTCATAATAGCCGTCCACTGCTTGCCAGCCTCATCCGATAATTCATAGCTTAACACTTGGCCGTCTTTCTTGCTTGGTTGGGGTTGGCTCGCTAGCCATTCCGTCAAAACCGCTTGATAGAAAGCCTGCCAATCTTGGCTGATTTGATAACTCGTTTGGGCCTGTTCTGTAGAATCTAAGACTACAAATTTATCTTTGATTGTAGCGGTCTTACTTTCATCCAGATGAGCTAATTTATCTAGGGCCGTATCCTTAACAGCCTCCGCTTGACTATTAGCCACTTGCTTGGCAAAGCCCATCAAGTCTTCAACTGCCTGCCAAGCAGCCGTCACCTTGCCCTCTGATAGCTTCATCATGGCAGTAAAAGGTAGGGCGTGCGAATCTGTTTGATGCAAGTAACGCATGTCACCAGAATTGATGGTAACCAAGGTTTTCCCCTTAGGTTGGCCATTATCACGACCATCGATTAAGGCCACATTCATGACTACACGCGCCTGGTCGTGATAGAGAGCGGTTAGGATTGTTTCTGGCTGGTCTATTTTAATCTCTGGTAAGTCTTTGTTGGGATCCTCTTGCTGACTAGAGGACTCACTAGAGTTGGAACTTTCGCTCGTCGGCTGACTGGCTTGTTCTGAGCCAAACTGGGTTACAGGCGATAAATCTTGGCGTTCTTGCGCACCAATCCGGGAAAGGGACTGTGGCACCACTAAGACTTGGTTGGCTAAGATTAGGGCAAGGGCACATTTTTTAAGTGATAATTTCATAGGCTTTGACTCCTTTATTGTGGGGAAAGAGTAGCGTTAGCGTTGGTTTAAATAGGCTTTGACATCTGGTCCGACAAAGACCTGTCCTTGATCCGTCAACAGAATCGGGCGCTTGACTAACATGCCGTCGGTCGCCAGAAGCTCGAATTGCTGGTCCAAGCTTAAGTCATCCCAACGGTCTTTAAGGCCCATGCCACGGTAGAGCTGTCCGCTAGTATTGACTAGCTTCTTGATTGAGCTGAGACCAGCCTGCTGATACCATGTTTTTAACTCTTGAGCGCTAGGACGATCCACATTAATCTCACGATAGTGATAAGTAAGGCCTTGGGCATCCAGTAGTCGCTCTACCTCCCGGCAGGTCGAACATTTTTTTAGACCGATTAACTCCATGCTTTTCCTCCTAGCTCTACTTGGTTAAGTAACATTCAAGTAGGTATTTGATATTCTTTACCTCCTCATTCTACCACAAAAACCTAAGAAAAACTAAGGATATTCGCTAGACACAAAAAGACACCCCTTCCTCACGGAGAGGAGAGGATGTCTAGTATTCGCTCACTTAATCTAAGACAGACAAGCGCTTAGTCCACGGTGTTGCGGTGCGCGCTAAGACTTGGTTAAGGGCTTCAATATTAGCCTTACCTTGCGATTCTAGCCAGTCACGGCAAGCTTGATCACCTTCTGAGGCGAAGATTGGCACAGCATCCTTCCAAGTTGCACGGCCACAGAGTACCCCATTGAATTCTGCACCTGCTTCTTTGGCGAAGTCCAGGGTTTCTTGGAAGAGTTGCGCAGAGACACCTGCACTGAGGTAGATGTATGGCAGATGGGTTACCTCGCTTTGTTCTTTAAAGAGTTTGAGAGCTTCTTGACGGCTATAGACTACTTGCCCCTCCGCAAAACCTTCCACAAATTTCATATTAACAGGCACTTCTACCTTCAAGACATCAACATGGTAACGTTTGTGGGAGAAAATCTTCATGGCTTCCAACACTTTATGAGGTTTTACTTTAGCAAATTCCGCCCCTTTCTCATCATTGAGGGTCGCATCATAGGAGACAATTTCTAAGAAGAAAGGAATATCTTCCGCCTCACACTCAGATCCGATTCGTTCAACGAAGGCGTGTTTGCGTTCATTAATCGCTTCATCTTCATCCACATCATAGTAGAGCAGGAACTTAACCGCATCTGCCCCTTGTTCTTTGAGGCGGTAAGCAGACCACTCAGGCAACAAGTCTGGCAAACGACCAGGTTCAGAGGCATCATAGCCTGTTTCTTCATAGGCTAAGAGCAAGCCCGCGGCGATTGAACGACGTGCAGCCGCAGGTAAGCCATACTCTGGATCTAAGAGAATAGACGATGCGTATGGTGTCAATTCTTCGGAAATGGCAATCTTAAAGTCTTCAACAGCGCGTTGCACATCTTCAACGCCACCACCTGAAGCAATCATCTTACGCAAGGAACCACGTTGGTCAATGGCTAAGGCTGAGATAACCCCAGATTCAGTCGATAGTTCTTGTAATTTTTGGTATTTGGCTTTTGATACTTGTCTCATCATTGTTCTCTCCTTTTATGAGGCTTGTTTTAGGCTTGGTAACGGAGCTCGCCGTCTAAATAAGTCGCTTCTAATTCTAATTGATCGCTAACTACGATGAAGTCAGCTTCATACCCAGGGGCAATACGGCCACAGACCGAATCAATGCCAACCGATTGCGCAGGTGTTAGAGAGGCCATGCGCAGGGCTTCTGCGGGGCTTACTAGACCCCAATCCACAACATTTTTAACCCCTTGTTTGAGCTCTAAGATAGAGCCCGCCAAGTTGCCGGTGTCCTTGAGACGGGCAGTCCCATCTTTGACCACTACTTCAAATTCCCCTAGGCGAGACTGGCCCTCGCCCATACCGCCAGCCCGCATACAGTCTGTAATCAAGACGGTTTCCTGAGGGCCTCTCGCACGTGTTACCACTCGCGCAGCCGCTGGATGAACATGGTGGCCATCGCAAATCATTTCAGCAAAGACCTTGTCTAGGCTCAGGGCCGCCCCTACCATACCTGGGTTGCGGTGGTGAAGCCCGCTCATCCCATTGTAGATGTGAACGAAAATATTAGCCCCTGCCTCAACGGCCGCTGCTGCTTCTTCATAGGTTGCGTCGGAATGAGCCAAGGCCGTATAGACGCCTTTGGACTTGGCAAATTCAATGAATTCCTTAACGCCCTTGCGTTCTGGGGCAATGGCAATTTTATTGACCAAGCCTTGAGATAGTTCATGCCATTTGGCTAGTTTTTCAACGGATGGGTCGCTCATGTATTTAGGGTTTTGGGCCCCTTTGTATTTTTCAGTGAAGAAAGGACCTTCTAGGAAAATCCCACGAATCTTAGCCCCGGTCACCTCTTGATAGTGATTCCCGATAGTTTCGCAGACATCATTCAACAATTGAGCAGAAGAGGTCAAAGTGGTTGGCAACCAAGAGGTCACCCCACAGGATAGGAGGCCTTCGGAAATCACCTTAATGCCCTCAAAGTCATTATCCATGACATCATGAGACTTGTAACCATGAATGTGGGTGTCCACTAAACCTGGGGCGACAATGGAGTTACTATAATCTTTGATTGGAGCATCTTGTGGCTCTTCCATCAGGATGGGACCAAACTTCCCGTCTTCAATGGTCAAGTAGGCCTTGTCAATGACTTGGTCATCGAGCACAATTTGCTTAGCGTAAACATAGTATTTCATACGATTCTTCCTTTCTTATCTAGGCGTAAGGATGAATGGTAACACCCTTAACGACACGATTGACCGTGCCACTTGGTGATGGCGTGTCTGGTTTGTTGTGAACATGAACAGACGCCAACAGAGCCAAGACCTGACCGACTACTAAATATGGGAAGGCCAGATAGGCATCGGGTAATTGACTGTGAACCGAATCGAAATCAAAGACCTCTACCCCAGGCGCAGCCTCGGTTCCTACTTGAATGGCTACAACGGCTTGGGCAATCTGATCACCGGCCAATTCAGCCAGGATATCCTGGTCATAGAGACGGGTGTAGGCTTGGTTGGAAACAAAGACTAGCGCCAAGGCCTCAGAGTTAACAAAAGATTTAGGACCGTGACGGAAGCCCATGCTGGAATCATAGACGGTTGCCAATTGACCAGCCGTTAACTCTAGGATTTTCAATTGGGTTTCACGACCCAGGCCTTCAAAGCTACCCGAACCCAGATAGATGACCCGCTGTGGATTCTTAGCAATCAAAGCCTGAAGTTGACCTTCGCGAGCCAAGACTGTCTCGGCCATCTTGGCAATCTGGTCGACATAAGCCGCCTTATCGGCATCAGAGGCAGGATCAAAGACTAGCAAGGCGGTGAGCATCATGCAAGAAAAACTCCCTGTCATGGCAAAACCTGCATCATTGGAGCGACTTGGTTGCAAGAGCACTAGGTTGTGGTCATCCCCTTGCGCGGCTTTAGCTAAATGGCCTTCTGGCGCACAGGTAATGGTTAATTGATAAAAATCCTTGACCAAGGACTGGCCTAATTGTACGGCCGCCACACTCTCTGGCGAGTTACCACTACGGGCAAAGGACACCAAAAGGGTTGGCAAATCTGCCTGGAAGACGGTCGCCGGATTGGAGACAATGGTCGTCGTCGGCTCGTGACGGAAGTTAAGTCGAGACACGTCGTTAACTTGACGTAAATAATTTGTAATGGCTTGTCCAACATAAGCAGATGACCCTGCTCCTGTAAAAATCACTTCTAGGCGCCCATAAGATTCTAACAAGGCACCTATAAAGCCCTTAATTTCTTCCTGACGGTCAAGATACAATTGATAGGTCTCGCGCCAGATAGATGGTTGTTGCTTGATCTCTCGCGTTGTAATTTCAGCACCTAATGCCTCTAACGCGGCTTTGTCTAATTCAAACATGGCCTAACTCCTCTACTGATTTTTCATTATATTTATATTCTACTCTGTAAGGGCTTTTCTTTCAATATGCGTTTCGACCAAAATTAAACTGAAACTTGTCTTAAGTAACAAAAATAAAAATTTTTGTCTGTACATGAAGCGCTACCATGTTTTTTGTGGTACACTAAGGGTAGATTAATTTATTGCAATTTTTGGAGGTATTATTCCATGGAAATACTTGTTTATGATCAGTTCGATGCGGCATCCGATAAGGCCTTTGACTTTTTCGTCCAGGCGCTGGCAACTGGTCCCAAAACCTTTGGCTTAGCAACTGGTTCGACTCCCGAAGCGCTCTACCAACGCTTAGTAGAGTCCGATTTAGATTTTAGTCAATCAGTTTCTGTCAACTTGGATGAATACTATGGCTTGTCTAGCGACCATCCAAAGAGCTATCACTACTTTATGCACCAACATCTCTTCCAGCACAAGCCTTTCAAACATTCCTATCTGCCTGACGGGGACCAAACTGATAGCGACTATGAAATCCAACGCTATAATCAAGTCCTAGCAGATAATCCCATTGATTTACAAATCTTGGGGATTGGCTCTAACGGTCACATTGGCTTTAATGAGCCTGGGGCGCCATTCGATGGCTTAACCCAGCTAGTCGATTTGACTCCATCCACTATTGAGGCTAACAAACGTTTCTTCGATCGTGTCGAAGACGTGCCGACTCAAGCCTACAGTATGGGGATTGCTTCCATCATGGCCGCTAAGAAAATCATCCTCATGGCATACGGCGACAAGAAAGCTGATGCTATTTACGGACTGGTTGAAGGGCCTGTGACCCCTGACCTGCCAGCCAGCATCCTCCAGCGTCACCCTGATGTGACCCTCCTCTTGGACAAGGCGGCTGCAGCTAAACTTCATCTTTAAGAGAATTTCCCATTATATCATATATGATATAATGGGATTTTTTATTAGGCTTAAAATCAGAGCAAGAGGGCTAGACTTCAGTGTCTAGCCCCCTCTCTAAAGTTCCCCTATTTAAAAGATCTCAATATCCTGGGCGGGCATCACCAGGAAGCCAGCCCCAATAATTCCGTTATCTCCCCCCAGGTCTGTGACCCGAATGTGAGGCAGAATATGCATTTGTTCTTTGTGGGCATAACGCTCTAGGACCGCCTTAATCCGCTCCACATAGAATGGATTCTTGACTGCCACGCTACCGCCAATGACAATTTCTTTAGGATCTAGGAGGCAGATCATAGCGAAGAGTCCAATAGCCACCCCCATGGCACTTTGGTCTACTAATTCATTGGCAATTTGTTCCCCTTTGAGGGCACGAGCGAAGACTTGGGCCACCGTAATCCGATCATCCAGATAGAGGGCGCGTGCCATGGCCTCAATCCCAGGGCCAGCGCAGACACTTTCCAAAGGACGAAGGCCAGTAGAGGAGGGCACTGGCAAGAAACCAATTTCACCTGAGAAGCCATCACCGCGAATAATCTGATGGTTGACGATATTAGTGCAGGCGATCCCGGTTGAGACCGTCAAATAGCCGAACACATCCAGCGGCCCCATGCCAGCCAATCGATACTCCGCATAGGCAGCCGCCTTGACGTCATTCTCAATGGCGATTGGCACTTGGGCGTAGCGGTTCGCCAGGCGCGCTACCACCGGAAACTTCTCCCAAGGGATATTATTTTGGAAGATAGCTACCCCGTTTAGGCTATCCACCTTACCTGGTATACCTAAGCCGATACCGGTCAAATCCGATACATCCACCCCCGCCTCTGCTAGGCAGGCGTCAATGACACCCACTACGCATTCTAACATGGCCTCACTGGAAGAGGTATCGCTGGGCACTTGAACACGGTGAGTGATACGTCCCTGCTCGTCAATGATAGCCGCTGCTACCTTGGTTCCGCCGATATCCACACCCATTGCTTTTCTCATTTTCCTTCCTCCTCTCCTTTGGTAGAGCCATCCAGCCTTTAGTCGCGTTTAGGATGGTTAAAGTCGTAGTTATAGTCAAAGAGCACCGCTAGCAAACCAGCCAAAGCTAAGAGCATGCCCAAGAGATTTTCTCGGCTAACCGTGGTTTGAAGGTGAATGATAAAGCCAACGCAGACCAAGGCAACCAGAAGACGAATGAGAACACGAATTTTATGTGACATCTAAATCTCCTCCCATCGAATTTCGCTCGCAGCCAAGGAAACTTCTTTGCTAATTCCTTGACCATCATAGACAGTCGTGACTTGTGGCTCAGCGGTATTATTGACAACTGCATACTTGCCCTTAGCTGGGTAGGCATGAACCTCAACAGCTGGGTTGCTACTATGCCATTTATTAAAGTCAGCTTCCCTATGGGCAGCGTAGTAAAGAGCCCGCATGAGTAAACGCGTATTGTCAATGCTGTAAGGTAAGCCAGCTAGGTAGACCCCGCGGCCTTGACCATAATCGTGTGCCGCCATATGAACTTCGCCATTGCTGTATTCTAAAATTTCTGTCTCTTCACTTAGGGCATAGAGGTTATGCATGGACTCCCCGAAATCTGGCACCTGACCAGTCACTAAATCTGCCGTAATAAAGTGACTGCCTTGGGCTTGAGTGAAGTATTTGTCAGTCGATAGGGAGAAGCCTAACTCCTTATCCACCCCGAAAATTTCAGCTAATTGGAAGAAACGACCATTTTGGAGATGGGCACTTGGCTCACCAACGCCCACCAAACCGCCACCTTGGTAGACGAAGCGACGAATGGCACTTAACAATTCTGGACGTGCCCAATGTTGACCACCACTAAAGGCGGTTCCGGCATCGCCTGCGTTAATTAAGACGTCCACATCTGCCGGCACACCGTCAGCAATCACCTGGTCAAAACTCAAGAAGACTACCTCAACCGCCGCACCGCTGAGGGCTTCTAGAATCCCCAGATAGGAGTAGATTTGCTTATAGTGCAAGGCATGCGCCACCATGTGCGTTTGCCAGGTCCGAAGTGCCCCCCAAGCATTGAGAATCCCTACTTTTAGCCCCACATAAGGCTTGGTGTCTTTGACAATGGCGTAGATATCTCGGAATTCATCCGCCACTTCTTCGATATAGGAAACAAATTTAGGGAATTTATAGGCGAGACTGAGATAACCCCCATAACCAATCCGGTCAACGGGCTTACGCATAATGGCCCGGCGTGCTGTTAGCCAATTCTCGTTGGCTTCAATGGTCGGATCATTTCCTTCATAGAAAGTATCTGGGAAGAAGTATGGCAGGAAGCGACCTTCGGTATATTTAACATGTGGAATATCGGCAATCATTCGCAAGGTTGCCCCGCCGCCGACTGACCCAACTACTGCGTCCAAGCCAATATCCTTGAAATAAGGGCCATAAGGTTCGGTCCCAATCCAGTTATCGCCTAGGAACATCATGGCTTCCTTGCCAGCTTCATGGACAATATCCACTAACTTCTTGGCTTCTTGGGCCACAAAATGACTTTGGAAATCGACATAGTCTAAGTAAGCCTTAGAAGGCACGCGGAAAGCCGTATTATAGTAACCTTGGTCAACAAAGTCTTCCGGTCTCAGACGATAACCTTTGGCTTCTTGGAAGGCTAGGATGGCTGCTGGTGATACAGAAGCTCCATAGCCAAACCAGTCGACAAATTTCTCTTTGGCCTTGTCATTGAAGACCAGGGTGAAATGGTAGAAGAAGGTGGTAAAGCGGACCACATCCGACTTAGGATTCTCTTGGCACCAACGTCTGAGGTAGTCTGACACGAAGCGGTTGGAATGTGGCTGACGCACATCAAAAGGAATATCATGAGCCACTGAGTCTCCCCAATTATTGGTGATATGGTTATACATTTGAGTTGGGTCCCAAATCTTATAAACTAAGAAGGAAACCGTATATTCATGGAAGGGCTCAGTCCCTTCCACAATCACTAGGTCCTGCTCTTGATCCACCTGCCACTGGCTGCTTGGGACTACTTGGCCAGTGGTGCGGTTAATGACTTCCCACCACTCCTTAGGATCATGATGATAGTCAGGTACTACTTGTTCCCGATAGTAGCCCTGCATGAAATCAATGGCTAAGCTTTCTTTGCTTGCGGTATGGAAGGGTGACATCAAATAGAGTTGTTGGCACTCTTCCATATGGTCTTTGATAAAATCATTATGATTTCGAGCTACAAAATAGGTTGTATAGATAGAAGCATCTAAATCTTTGACTGCCTCTTCTAATTTGGTCCCATCGGAATCGCGGATGGCATCAGCCCCCCAGCGATCTAATAATTCTTGAGTTTGCGCAAGGAAATTGCGCTCACTTGGTAAAGTAAGTCTGCCTTTTGATTTGGCCATTTACTACATCTCCTTCATCTAAGTCTCACTATCAAGGCTTGTCTTATTCCTTGGAACCGCCCGCTGTCATCCCTTCGGTCAGACGCTTCTGAACGAAAATATAGAGGATGAGGGTTGGCAACATGACCATGACCATGCCGGCGTAGAGTTGACCGTATTGTTGTGCCGCATTTTGCGCTGCCATTAAGTTCATCAAACCCACTGGCAGGGTTCGTAACTCTTGTTTATTCATCAGGGTAAAGGAAATGATATATTCATTCCAGAAGCCCAAGAAGTTAAAGAGAATAACCGTGATAATACTTGGTTTAGCCATAGGAATCATAATCCGCATCATAGTTGTAAAATGATTGGCCCCATCGATTGAAGCCGCTTCTTCAAAAGTTGACGGTAAGGTCATGAAGTAGCTAGACAAGAGATAGATGGTAAATGGCAGAGAAGTTGCCGCATATACCAAGGCTAGGATGAAGCGGTTGTTTAAGAGCTCTGGCATCATGGCAAAGCCTTTTTTGGCATCGACCAACATCAAGAAAATAGGTACTACAATGTAGTTAACGTTGATGAAGAGTCCACCCTTAAAGAGTTGACGTAAAAGGCCACGGCCTGGGAATTCAAAACGAGCTAGAACATAGGCGGCTGGCAAGGCCAAGGCTAAGAGAAGCGCCAAAGCCATAGCCGTTACGACTACCGAGTTGAAGACATAAGCCCCCATGCTAGCCCGATTCCAGGCATCGACAAAGTTCTGCCAGTAGAGCCCCATTGGCAAGGACCAAGGCGAACGGTAGAATTCTGAATTTTCCTTAAGCGAGGCCAGAAAGACCCAGCCCACTGGCACAATAATCGATATAGCCAGGAGCGACAGCACTAAGTAGATAAAAATCTTGTATAAACGATTCGTTGAACGACTCATTTGACTGGCTCCTTTCTAGTATTCAAGAATGTCCCGCTTGGTTACGGCACTAACGACCGCTGACAAGACGAAGGAGAAGATGAAGATGACAACCCCAATGGCCATCCCGTAGCCATAGGATGAGTTGGTATAGGCTTGCCCATACATGTAGGATAAGACTACCGAGGAGGCCCCGTTTGGCCCTTCACTGGTCATGGTTTGAACCAAGAGGAAGCTGAGGTTGATGGTAGAAATAATGAAGAAGGTCAAGGTGGTCCGAATGTTATTCCAGACTAGTGGCAGGGTCACGGCGAAGAACTGCTTGACCTTACCCGCCCCATCTAAATCTGCTGCTTCATAGAAGGAAGTTGGGATATTGGCCATTGATGCCATGTACATGACCATGTAATAACCAATAGCCTGCCATACTAAAGCACCAATCAAGGCATAGAGCACCAACTGCTTGTCCCCCAACCAGAGAATCGGTGGAGCCTGCTCCCCTCTGAAGATTGCCAAGAAAGAATTTAACATCCCGTTGTTAGGGTCATAGATGGCGGAGAAAATCCCGGAAATAACAACGATGGATAAGATATTTGGAATATAGAAAATTACCCGGAAGAAGTTTTGCCCCTTAATTTTCTCTGTCGATAGAATCGAAGCGAAGAGAATGGCAATGGCTAGGGTAATAATGGTCACCAGCACAATTAAGACAATGGTATTTTGGAAGGCCCGGATAAATTTGGTGTCGTTAAACAACTTAACGAAGTTATCGAAATAAACGAAAGTCTTTTTAGCTGAGAATCCACCCCACTTGTAGAGAGACATGCGAAAGACTTGAAATGTCGGATACAACATGAAGAGGGCGAACAAGAGGGTCGCAGGTATCACGCAAATCAAGGCAAAGCGGGTTTTGGATGCTTTTGAATTCATGATAAGTACTCCTTTCTAAATCGCCGTGCTGGCGTCTCTTATAAGTATGACCCTGGCTCATAAGAGGCATCAACACGTGCGTTATCAATAAAAGTCCCACTCCCACCAAGGCGGAAGTGGGCACTATGTCAATGCTTAAGCTAGCATTAGTGGCTGATGCTGTCGTGGAATTGTTTCATTACTTCTACGACGTTTGATTGCCAATCTTTCACACTGAGGTCACCTGATACTACAGAGTTAAATGCTTCATAAAGTGTTGCCTTGAGGTCTACCCCTTCGATGGCTTCAGCAGATACGAAACCACCTAAACCTGGTAATACGCCTTCGTCATAGACTTTATAGAAGACTTGTTTTTCAGCAGGTAACTTGCTGATCAAACCTTTAACTGGTTGAACAGCCCCGTGTTTAGCGAAGATTTCAGCTGCCTTGTCAGAGTATAGGAAGGCAATGAATTCTTTGGCTGCTTTTTGTTGTTTAGCTTCTTTTGGAATCCAGATATGTTCCAAGAAGGTATAAGCGTATTGTTTGCCGCCTTCTTTGAGGGTTGGCACAGCTGCCATGCCCCATTCGAAGCCGTCAGCACGTGGTGCATCTTTCATTTCGTCCACTACCCAGCTACCGTTTGGCATGAAGAGGGCTTTGTTGTCTAGGACTGCTTGTTGGTTCTTAGTGAAGCCGTCTTTGTTAGCATTGGCTACAGTAGTTGCTTCTGTGTTCTTAGCTAACTCACCTAAAGTTTCGAAGACCTTGGTTAAATCAGCGCCAGACCAAACTTCTGGATCGTAGTTCATGGCTTTGTTGAAGAGTTCTGCCCCACCAGCGGAGTAGATTACGCTAGAGAAGAAGGTGTCTAAATAGCCTGCTGTTGGATAGGTGAAGAGGGCAATGTTTTCTTTCTTAGCTTCTTCAGCTAATTTCCACATTTGATCCCAAGTCTTAGGTACTTCCCAGCCTTTTGCTTTGAAGAGGGCCTTGTTATAGAAGAGACCTGTTGGAGAGTAGAACATTGGCATTAAGTAAGTCTTGCCATCATTATAAGGGTTGGTTGACGTAGAATCAGTAAAGCCTGGTAAGAGTTTTTCCTTAACTGTCTTATCTTCGCCTGGGACCTTCATATCCAAGACATCAGTCAAGTCAGCTAAAGCCTTATCCTTGATTAAGGTCTCTGGCAAAGCTTTCTTACGGCTTTGTGCTAAGAGCACTACGTCAGGGTAGTCACCAGATTGGAGACGTGGGGTGATCGCATCTTCGAGTTCTTTTTCCATGGTCAACTTGATGTCGACATTTGGATTGACTTGCTTATAGGCTTCAATGATTTCTGGCCATAACTTGGTCCCATAAGCTGTTTCGATGGCTGCGAAGTCTAAGGTCACCTTTTCTTCGGCTGACACATTGGCAACTCCGAAGAAACTTGGCAAAGCACAAGCTAAAGCAGCTGCTGATACTAAAGCTTTTTTCATGTAAAACACTCCTTATAAATTTTATTGGATCTTACACTCTTATCATACCATAGGTGCAACCGTTTTACTTGCAGATTCTTGTTGTAAACTTGCAGATTCTTGCGGATTGTTGTATAATGTAACTAGATAAATGATAGCGTTTTAATAACTTTAAGGAGTGTCCCCACATGTATATTCGCTACACCATCACCCATCAGCCTGAAGAAGTCAGTCAAAATCATTTCCAGGTTCTATCAGTTAATATTGTCTCCTATGATGCTAACTGGCATTCCACTATGCATCACCACAATTTCGCCGAAATTTTCTATTGTTTGGACGGATCTGGTTATCTGCTAACTGAATTCGGGAGGACTCCCATCCACAAACACTCTCTCCTACTGGTCAACCCCTTCATCGAGCATACGGAGCATACCTCCCTTATCTACCCACTCAAGTATCTAGTAATAGGAATCAAGGGGCCAGAGATTATCCTACCCTCTCATGCTACAGATAATGGTCTATTTAGCTTCGAAGACAGTAACCATCAGTTCTATCGTCTTATCCGTGAAGTGATGACAGAATGTGAGTTAAATCAGCCTTACTCTAGCCAAATCATCGACCATTTAATTAATTCCTTGATTCTTAGACTTAATAATGTAGCTAATAGCCAGCTAGCTATGGCACGGGAGACGCCTTTATCTGCCAGTGTCAGCTTAGCTAAGCACTACATCGATAACCATTTCTCCAAGAACATTAATCTTGAGCAATTAGAAGAGCGAGCCCATGTTTCTCGCTTCCACTTATCCCACCAATTTAAGGAAGAACTCGGCCTCTCACCTATCAACTACCTCAATCAGGTTCGCCTAGGGCAGGCCCAAGAACTCCTACTGACTACCAATTACACTGTATTACAAATTACCGAGATGGTTGGTTTCAATTCCGTCTCCTACTTCTCCAATAAATTCCACGAGGCAGTCGGAATGACACCACGCGCCTATCGTAACCTCCATGCCTCAAGCCTGATCCAAACAGGCAGTCTCAAAGAATCGTATCAATTACCCGATAATTTGGCAAGAAAAAATTAGCACAGTTTCTTTATGAAAAACCACCGGCCCTCATCTCAGTGGTTTTGTTGTTAAATCAATGAATTTTTATGAAAATATGCCATATCTTATTAGTCAATATCGCTACTTTTTACACTAAGTCTAAACAAGTAGCAAGTCTATGATAACAACAGTTGTTGCGCTTTCTCAGTATTTATGGTATAATATAGTTATCAAAATCACAAAGAGGTGTTTTTTATGGTAAAAGCGAGTAAGGAACGTTGCGAAAACTTAGTTGCTCTGTTGGACGGTTACTCCAAAAAAGGCGGTCACCATCTTAACATCAACGTATTTGACCGGGATACTTTAATGGATGCTATGGAACATCCAGAAAACTACCCTCAATTGACTATTCGTGTATCTGGTTATGCTGTTAACTTCAACAAATTGACCCGCGAACAACAATTGGACGTTATCAACCGTACAATGCACGAAGGCATGTAATCTTGCCTTTAGCCCTGGCGCTTGCTAGGGCTCTTTTATTGGCTCTATTAACCCAATATACAAAAAGAACCTTGAAGTAATCTTCAAGGTTCTTTTTGACTCATGCTTTCCTATCATTTCTGATGGAAGAATACCGGCGGCCGGGGTCGAACCGGCACGCCCTCGCGGGCACTGGATTTTGAGTCCAGCGCGTCTGCCAATTCCGCCACGCCGGCATGTAAAGGCGGTAAACGGATTTGAACCGATGATAAAGGTTTTGCAGACCTCTGCCTTACCACTTGGCTATACCGCCATTTCTATATAAAAAAAACTGGGGTAGCTGGATTCGAACCAACGAATGACGGAGTCAAAGTCCGTTGCCTTACCGCTTGGCTATACCCCAATGATAATATAAAATAGGCGAACGAGGGGAATCGAACCCCCGAATGTCGGTGCCACAAACCGATGCGTTAACCACTTCGCCACGATCGCCATAATAGCACAACAGGGACAGTAGGAATCGAACCCACACTAACGGTTTTGGAGACCGTTGTTCTACCGTTAAACTATGTCCCTAAAAAGGAGGGCATGTTCTTCCCTACTATAATTAATGGAGGGAGGCAGATTCGAACTGCCGAACCCTAAGGAGCGGATTTACAGTCCGCCGCGTTTAGCCACTTCGCTATCCCTCCAATGGCTTGGGACGGAATCGAACCGCCGACACTTTGAGCTTCAATCAAATGCTCTACCAACTGAGCTACCAAGCCAATACGGTCCCGACGGGATTTGAACCCGCGATCTCCTGCGTGACAGGCAGGCATGTTAACCCCTACACCACGGAACCATTTTGGAAATGGAGGTTAACGGGATCGAACCGCTGACCCTCTGCTTGTAAGGCAGATGCTCTCCCAGCTGAGCTAAACCTCCAGGTTATTTAATTAATATTTAAATTAATTATGATCCGTACGGGATTCGAACCCGTGTTACCGCCGTGAAAGGGCGGTGTCTTAACCACTTGACCAACGGACCATATTAACGGAGAGTATGGGATTCGAACCCATGAGACAGTGTTACCCGCCTACACGATTTCCAATCGTGCTCCTTCGGCCAGCTCGGACAACTCTCCAGCTAACCAACTCCGCAAGTAGGGCTCGAACCTACGACATCATGATTAACAGTCATGCGCTCTG
>NZ_CAUQPN010000004.1:0-143800 GCF_963520105.1 uncultured Abiotrophia sp. | reverse complement strand
AATTTCAATCCACGCTCCCGCGAAGGGAGCGACGTCGAATCAGAACAGCTCATTCTAATCAAATATATTTCAATCCACGCTCCCGCGAAGGGAGCGACAAGACCCCGACCCCGATAAACCGTGGGAAGGGCAAATTTCAATCCACGCTCCCGCGAAGGGAGCGACGATTGGACGCGAGGACGCCAGTACGAAATCGTAGAATTTCAATCCACGCTCCCGCGAAGGGAGCGACGTTAGAAAGGCGAACCAAGCAGTTATATCTAACCGTATTTCAATCCACGCTCCCGCGAAGGGAGCGACCTTTTGTCATGAGTTCTTTGCCCTGCATTCTAAAATTTCAATCCACGCTCCCGCGAAGGGAGCGACTGCGTAATTCTACACAGTTTGCTACCAAAACATATAGAAAATATCAAATAGAAATTCTATTTTTCAGCTGCTTCAGTAACTTAATTCACTATTTTGGCGCGAGGCCACTTTATATTTCATGAGCAAGTAAACCTCGCATCTATAAAATAAATACTCCGGTATCAGGATTATAGCTAGTATCTTGTCCAATAGTTTCAATACGATTTTGCCAATTCTTACCCAGAAGGTAAAATCTTATACTATCTGTCTCATCATCAATAATTTTAACTAGCTTGTGTTTGAGTTCAATAAAATCTGCAGGTGTCAAAGAACACTCAAAAACAGAATTTTGCACCCTCTGCCCATAATCTAAACACACTTTTGCTACATTTCTCAGTCGCCTCTTTCCTTCTGTTAATTCAGTATTAACATCATAGGTTACTAATATCATCATTGCATAATCTCCTATATCATAAAAGGAGGGTAGCTTTCTAAATCTCCTCGTATAGCTTTAGCAAGTAGTTGGGCTTGAACATATGGTAATAACATTGTTTTAACCTTTTCTCGCAAATAAGGATGTTCAACCTCAACATGCTTACGTTTCTGCCACTCCTCTAAGAAAATAGCTCGACCTTTTTTATTCAATAAAACACTACCTGTTTCCTTGATTTCAAAATGTTTTCTGTTAATCTGCCCATTATTAATTAACGAGAAAACAAAACAATCCACTATATAGTTTCTAAACTCTTCTACTAAATCAAGCGCAAGGCTTGCTCTCCCCGGACGATCAGTGTGGAAAAAACCTACATAACTATCAATTCCCACTGCCTCAAGAGCGGATTGACATTCATAGGTTAGCATACTATATCCAAATGATAATAGTGCGTTTACAGGATCCAAAGGTGGCCGTTTTGTCCGACCATTAAATCGGAAAAATTCACTATTTTTGAGTGAAAAAAATTCAAAGAGTTTAAAAAACTGGTTTGCGGCTTGACCTTCAATACCTCTAAGTGAGTCCTTATCCATTGTTGTCTGAACGGCATCTATTGACTTACAGAGTTCTACTTCAATGGACTCAAAAAAATTGCTTGGAATCTGATTGCGATGATCCCTTTTAAATCTTAGTAAATATTTTCTTGAATTCGAAATTTTTGCTAGAATAAACCTTCTAGCATATTCAAGAGAATCAGTGGCATCTGCTAATCGGTACTGCGCTCTTCTTAAAAGCACATTACCACTTGTAGGCCCAACAAACCTACCACAAAAGCGCCCTTGAGGTGTATGTAACGATAAATTAATATTGTTTTCAGAACAAAGTTCTATAAGTGCTGGAGACACACCTACATATGAGAAACAGATGATACCCTCAATAATACGATAGGGGAAACGCGCTACTATATTTTTATCTTGTTTGATTACAATATTTTCGCGTTCACGAGATACATAGTAATCGTCTTCAGTAATATAAAGAGTATTTAATAACTTCTTCATTCATCCACACCACTTTTCAAAGCTGCTTCAATATAATTTTCTACATTTCGTCCTTTCTTACTTAATCTTGGTAAGCAAACATCGACTAAAGAACACAATTTACAATTTTTGAAATACTCTGCTTTTGGTATTTGCTTTTGACGATAGTATGTATGCATATCTGCCGCTAACTGTCTCACTATATTCCTCAAATCCTCTGTTACTGGCACGGTTATTCTCTGGTTAACAGCATGATAATATAATGACGCTTCTTTAATTTGACACTCAAATGTTTCCTCTAGACAAAGTACTTGAGCAATCAACTGTACGATATCCCGTAAATCTTTCTTTGGCTTCCCCCTCTTATATTCAACTATATTAGGAGCCCAAAAACCAGTATGTCCATTAATTCTGATGCCATGCTTACAAGAATGTAGTTCCAAAACATCCATGATACCGTACAAACCTAACTCTTTTGATACAATATGAACGGCGCGTGATATTATGACACCGTGCCGTTTTTCCTTAAGTAGAGGATTATCCGCTTTCTCATGAAGCATCTGGCCGTGTACCGTAGCTTCGTTATCTTTCCACTGTTGTTCTAGATGTATTAATCCCCATTGGCGCTTACAAAAATAGAAATGTTGTATACCAGATAACATCAAATAATCATCTTCATCATACACCAAGTTAGTCACCTTCTATAATTTCAACTTCTAATCCTTTCTCTTGATACTTCATCAATTCATTCTTATTCAGATGAATATTGTAATCATTATAATTCTTATTTGCGCCATTCGACTTCCATTCAAGTAAATCATATATTCTCGCACTTGAAACAACTCCGAGTTTATCAGGATGGGTGAACCAAAATAGTTCCTTAACTCGCATAGAACCTTCGGGCCGAGCAGTTGATGCATCATTTTCGAATAAAGTCTTAATTGCCAATTTTATAGCCTTCAAGTCCTTATCATTAAATCCTGTTTTTTCGGAGAAAAACACATTTACAGAACCTTTGACTAAATAGACTCCATACTCAACATAGTGCTTAGATCCCATTGTGTCTGATCCTTTATTTCCCAGTTTTTGCTCCTTACCATTCGTACTGCGAGTAATTTGCATTGTCGATGTTACAATTGGATTCAAAGATTTTGCCATGCTAATTGACAATGGCCCTCTAACTCCAATTGGTTTATCGCAATATGTAAATACCTGCCCAAATGCTCTAACATCAATCCACTCTTGATTAGCTTGTTTCACAATGATAGCTTCGTCTTTTTCATCTTTAAACTTTGATTCAAAACGTTTTTGCAAAGAAGTATGACCATCGTGTATACGTTCATTCGCTTGAACAAAGATTTGATACCCTTCGTCCTGAAGTCTATTTCTAATCTTTCGCTTAATCGCAACATCACTAACTAAACCATATCCTTCTGAATTTGTCCTAGGCATATTTCCAGATAAAGGGTCTCCATTTGGATTGGCACACTCCACCTCAAACGTTAACATAAAGTCTACTTTACGGGTAATCATTTTTCTTCCTCCTTGTTTTCTTTCTCGCTATTTCTGGTAAAGATATATTTTTTTTCCGCGTAATACCCAAAAATAAATGTGAAATCTAATGGTAGGTTTATAGCTTCTGTTTCTTGATATCTTGACAAGCCCTCAATTATTATTTGACGCTCCTTCTCTAATTTGAAGAATATTCCTTTATGATTACTATTTTGGAGTCTTTGCGCGTAAGGTAATGTTTTATCAAAAAGGGTCCGCATTATTTTCGCTGGTTGTCCCATATAAACTGCCCAATATCTTTGTGCATTGGGAATTCTCGTTTTCGATTCACTATCTAATTTATAGCTTTCTAACTCTAAAAGTTCAAACACTGCCAAAAGCCGACCGAATAAATAAGATCTATCTACATTCTTTTCATCTAACATTGGTGAAAATTGCTCCTCTCCTTGATTCTTCAATACAGATAATGCAACATGCTCTACTTTGTACCATTCTTTTTCGTATTTATGCCGGTTTCTAATATTCAACTCTAGTTGTTTAGTAATTGCTCTAGATATTGGCTTTTTATCTAGAAGACACATAATCAGTTCTTGTAATAATTTATTCTTAATTTTTTTGTTACGTATTGTGAGAAGCGAATCCTTTTCGGTACCATACGCAGCTTCAACAATCCCAATTAGTGCAGGTGTTTGCCAACTTAACTTCTGATTGCTATTAGGCCAGGAATATTTTTTTTGCCATTCTTCTAGATTTTCTAATAATTCAGCGCTCCTCAATTCCCGAAAATATGTTAAGGAAGCTCTACCATCATTCACTTTATTAATAATTGCTCCATAATAAGAGGATGCATCATTAAAAAGTCGTTTGCCTCGAATGAAGGATAAAGCTATCTTCCTATTTTCCTGCGATACAACATCTGTTACGGACTTTTTTCTAGGCGGTTCCCAAATAAACGGGTCCTCAAACATGGTCTCTTTTGTCAAGTCTATTTTACTTTCGTTTTTAATATCGTCACTAAACCAATTTATAAAAAATTGATTTTCACCTAAATTAATCTTACTTTGAGGGCTCTCCATTAAATATTTCAACATCAAATGTGCCTTCTCCGAGGTTGTTTGACCGATAGAAACTACATCTGAAGCTACTTTAAATCTCCCTTTATACATTTCATCGTAACTTTTCTGAGGGATTAATTTAGCGGTACCTGCAACAGAGCGATGTATAGATACCACAACGTCTTGCTCACCTGTAAAATTACACGTACCTAACTCCTCTTTCGAATCTAGCACCTGCTTGATATGTTCTTGATGTAATTCTTTATAACTTGAAACAGAACAACGTTTACCGTCCCTGAAGTTTTCAACTGCAAAAGTAATCATGGTTTTATTATTCATTGGTTTTTTATTTTCGACCAAATTAGCATTTTTACTGGATTCGTTCGCTGACTCAAGGCTATGGCTAACTTTATTTAGTGCATTAGGATCCCTTATAAAAATTAATATATAGTTTAAGAATTCTTTGACCTCTTCGTTATGACACTTCCCCATAAATAACGATAATTGATTTATATAAGCATCATAATTGTTAGGACTTTGCCTACTATCTAAGTACTTTATCGTATCTGCGATCAGATGAGGAACTGCTTTACTTGTCCTATTCATAGAGCTAGAAGTTACCGGAAAAATAATCTTTTCCCCTTTTTCTATAAACTTTGCCTCAATCAGCTGACCTTTTGTATCCAGACAGACTTCAATAATATTTTTCCCATTAGATTGGATACTGTTATGAAAAAGTGGCAAAAGAACTGGATGGCCTACTTCAAATTTATCAACCAAACTTATTTTTTCAGCTGCATTATATGCCTTCATCAATGCAGTAAAGAAATTCATTACTTTCCCTCCTTCTCCCATTGCTCATATTCCAAAAATTCCTCATCGACTGTTTTCATACCATTTCGTTTTCCTATCCCTTTGGCTGACAACACGTTTTCAACTTCACATTCAGACTGTGCCTTAAATTTTATGATTCCATTTATCATCCTTGTAGTTGTAAAATATGACCGTAAAGAATCCTTTTCATTTATAGGGTAAGCAAAAGAATGAAACATCAAGCCCAAATCTACTTCTTGCTCATCGTAAAATGATACAGAATCCTTATACTCTTTCTCTGAAATTCCTGTTGCAGTCGCATGACATTCTCTCGCCCCCAAAAAAAGATCTAACCGACCTCCTTTATCCAGTGAACGAGTCATAATGGCCTCATGTTTTTTTGAAATCCAATCTTGCTGTAAATCTGGTCTTGCTTTATTCCATATAAAATGGAACTTCACTAAATACTCCACATTGTGTAAATAGGAAATATAGCTTAAATCACTTCCTCCATTCCTTAATAAATTCCTTATACCATGTACTTCTGTCTGGATACGATTCATTACCTTTACTTCCGTCACAATATTTTGAATACTTGGCTTAAAATAGACTCCATCAACGATTCCCGTTAGTGCTTGCCTAGTGGGAACTAGATAGCTCGTCCTTTCTCCACCAGCTTTACTTTGCGGACTAGTAAACAATGCTAAGTCTCCTGTCACTCGGACATAAAAATTTTTCGACCTATACACCTTGACTCCTCCTTCATTTTCTAGATAAAATTTTCTCTCTAATATATAAACCCTCGTGCTATTGATACAAGTCCCCTATCTTCGTCATAATATTCCTCGCTTAGGATTAGTATTGATTGATTCAAATAAGGTTTAGTATAGCTAATGAACTCACTACCTTGAGACACATTAACCGTATATCTCTGTAACTTCCTAATCAGACTTTTAATAAATTTTCCTTGCTTAGTATCAAATCTAACTCCTTTTGATAGTTCTAATTCTAGAGTTTCAATCATCCGTTTACTTTTCTGACTATACGGAACGATGATGCTAATAGATTCATCTTTTATCAATTGAATTGCATTTCCGCCTGTTCTAAAAGATTGTTTTAATAACGTTTTCACTTCAAAACCTAATCCTCTATTGTCTGATAAATACCTGTAAGCAGTAGTATTGTTTACAGGGTAATCAAATTTTTCTTGACTTTCGTCTAATTCATAATACTTCGAATAAAACTCATCATTTAGTCTTGTTAAGTCAATAGTCGAGTTAATTTCTCTCAGAATACTCTCTGTTACTTTTCGCTTATCTTTGATAACCTTCAAAGATGAGACATTCTCAATTTTATCTGGGAGTCTAACAAGAAGTACTTCCCCTTTATCACGTAAACCTTCTCGATTACATCTCCCGCATGTCTGTATCAGAGAATCAATCCCTGCGTACGATCTTATTACGCGATGAAAGTCTACATCAACACCGGCTTCGATTAACTGAGTACTCACACAAATAATTGCTTTCCCACATGCCAGCTCATTACGTATTTTTTCCAATCTATCTAATCGGTGAGCAGCACACATATTTGTAGAAAGGTAATAACAAGTTCTATCCGTTTTTTCTCTTATTAGCAAATATAGCTTTTCCACAGCTTTTTTTGTATTTAAAATTATTAAAGTTGATTGATTATGTTCTAGAACTTCGCTACACACCTCTTCAATACTGACGTAGTCATTTGAATCATTAAATTTTCTAACTTGAGTACGCTCAAAACTAGATCGTTCCTCCATAGTTAATGAGATAATATCAGTATTTTCTCCATTACAATCTCCGTACATAAGTTTATGCTGAATCCTTGGAACACTCAATAAAGGCTGAGTTGCTGTGCATAAAACCACCACTGCTTCCATTACTTTGCATAGGAAATTCATACTTAAATTAAATACACTTGTAACTTCTAACGGAAGGCTCTGAACTTCGTCTAGTACAATTACTCCACGAATAAGACTTGAGAATCTTCTAATGTTAGAAGATTTTACTTTGAATAACGTTTGAAAAAATTGTACCATGGTCGTTAAAGTGATAGGATTATCCCAAGTCTCTTTTGTAAAACTCATTAATCTCCTCGAATATGATTCATCTTCAAATTCATCGTCTTGCTCATTCATAATATTTGAATGATGCTCTAAAACACCTTCTTCTCCAACAATCTCCTTTATTTCGGCTGCATTTTGCTCTAAAATCGATAAAAAAGGCGCAACATAAATAAATGATGACATATTTTGTTCTATCATCTGATGAAAAGCATATCGTATACTTAGATTTGTCTTTCCTGCACCAGTTGGTAAATCTAATCGATAAATACCCACTGTATCTTCTTTTCCACGCTTCTTTACTATCTCTGATATTCTTTGACGTATTCTATTTATTTTCCCTGTTGCGCCACTATATTGTGAGTACTTCTCTTCGATGGATCTCAGATAACGTCTTTTAAGCGTTTTCCGTTTATCCATACTCATAGGCACTATTTTTTCATCAAAAGCATTAATAGTATCTTGGATATCCGCATTTTTAAGAATAGATAAGTATAATCTCATGAACATTCCAGTATAATAGAGCCGTTCGCTTTCCTCAGGAACAAGACCTAGTTTTTCCCAAGCTAGTATATATTCATCAAAAGCATCAATAATTAGCTGATCAATTTCTTTATGCTCATGTTCCAATATGCTCTCTTCTAAATTCTGAATAAAAGGTTTTACATCCTCTTCATAATGATATTCGTTTCCATCGTTATATTGTAAGCATCTTCTCATCAAGTTGCTGAATCTAAATTCATCTGCCTTACTATCCTCCGATTGGCTTAAAGGGATATCAAATATACCATGGTGACTTAATATTACATATACAATTATCTCTTGGAAGCTACTCGCTAAAAAAGAATCTATTTCAGATTTGTTCTCGTTTAAAACATTTCTTATTTTATATGACAAGTACTTTGCCCCTGCATATGAATGATCTACATGTCTAGTGGGATTATTCATAAGTTTATCTTGGAACTTTCTATCAGCTTTGCCTACATCGTGATATAATCCTATAATTAGCATTATAGTTCCTTGTTGAATTTCGTTTCCTCTTTCAAAACACATACACGCAACATTTACCGAATGATCTTTTAGTGATTGAGTATGTCCACTCTCACGGTCGTAGTGAGCAAAGCACATATTTTTTACTCCTCCTGAAAATTTTAAGTTTTATCTTCTCTTCTCATCATCAAACCATCTAATAATTTACTCATGTATTTTAATAATTTAACTTAAAATCTCTTTATAACAAGTAAAGTGTACACCATACAGAATCCGTTTTCAAGATTGGTTTGGGATGTTTTTAACGAATTTCTTGTCCATATTAATTTTTGTCAAACACTACTCTTTTACTTTTATAATCATCTAATGTAATAACTTTCACTTACTTGGCATAGTTTTTTCTAGGTAACAAATATATTCATGTTTCTTCCTCACAAAAAAACAGGCTAGAACCAAGTTCTAGCCTCTCTCTTATTATCCTTTTGTTGCGACCAGCTTCAACCGAGTAGGTCGAGGGCAGCATGTTTTATCCATTAATAAGTCCACTTGTTCCAGAATGTGTTGGCACTCCATCGGTCCTTGTAAGAGGATGCCGGAGTCCCCGGAACACTGTTCAAAAATAATGAGTGACGGTGTATCTTGTACTTTCATCTCGAGCGCAATCTTTTGATCACGATAGTAGAGTTCCTTGACATATTGAGATCGTCGGTCGCTCTCAAAAAGGGCCAAGTCCAAGCCAATATCACAGGCTAAGTTGGCTAAAAAGTCATCCGTCAGCCGTTCTAAATCAGAATTAATGCGACTTTGCATTTCGTAGAGGTATTGACGGCCACGACGCTTGCCTTGCAGACCCGCTGCCCGGTAAGCCAAGGTGGCAGAATAAATCTTCTGGAAAATCTCGTTACGATGACGCAAGTCCTGAGGTTCATAACCCAGCTGCATCATGTAACGGGCAATGAGGGGTTGACTGGTGAAGCAGAGAATATGCACATCCGTCTTGGCCGGCATTTGCTTAATCGCACGGCTGAGTTCGCGCTCTACTCTGCGGCAATCTTGCCCTAGGGGGTTAACAAAGAGATACAACTCAAATAATCTGGCCTGACCATGGCCCGATACTTGATAGGCCACTTGCTCTTGTGGCATGCGACATTCCCTCCTCTCCGACTGGATTTCTTAAATTTATCTTAACACAAAGAATAGACAAGTTCTAATGAAATGCCTTATAGCCCGGCTAAAAGACATTGAGACTGAATCTTGCTCTGCTGGGATGAAGCGGACTGTTCTCTTCTATTTCTCAGTTAGCCAGTGGTCCACTCTTCAAAGTGGACCACTGGCTTTCGACTTTCTCTGTATTTCGGGCCCTTTTCGCCCTTTTCCCATGCAGCTAGTGGTCCACTCTCCAAAGTGGACCACTGGCTCTCGACTTTCTCGGCATTTTGGGCTCTTTCCGTCCTTTTCCCATGTAGCTAGTGGTCCACTCCAAAGAGTGGACCACTAGCTCATTTATTCTTCTCTAGTCTAGTTCGGCGTAATAGGCGCTAACTCTGGCAATTTTCTTGTCTGCTGCTAGGAGCGGAAAATCGTAGGTCTGGCTTAATTTGGCTATATAGTCTTGAGCCTGGGACAGGTCTTGAGCCTCTAATTCTAGCTCATAGTCGACCTGATCACCATAGAGAGTCTGATCTAGCACCAAGTCACCCCAGCCTAAGTCTAGGATCCAACGATGTGTCTGAAAACCGTAGCGCAGAACTAAGTCCTGGGGCTCTAGTCCTACTTTAGCTAAGGCGGCTAAGAGGCCCACATCCTGAATCCAGGAGCCAGCCAGACTAGCAGGCACCGAATCTAGGCGCTCCGGATTAGTCTGCGTGATTTCCAAGGCTTGGAACTGATCCAAAGCCTGCTTGAAGGTCCACTCACTCACTTGGTCGTATTGCCGTAGGCGCAAGGCAGCCCGTGCTTCCTTAAGGGCGCCCTGCTCACTATCGTAATAGTGGTTAACCTGTTGGCGTGGTGCCACCCTATCTAACCCTAAACCCGCCCTAAGCCGAGCAAAACTCTCTGCCTCCAAGGCAATTTTTACTTCTTGTTCAATCAAGGCCATGTGAAGTCTGCCCCTTCCTAGTCGCTATTGTTTCTTATCCATGAGATAGTTGAGGATTCGCAGGCCAATCACCCAGCCGACTGCCGAGATTAACAAGATATAGACCCAGCCCATGGCATCTTGCTCAAAAGGTAGGGGCATATTCATCCCGAAGAAGGAGGTGATAATATCTGGAATCGTCAGGAGAATGGACACAATGGTTAAGAGTTTCATGGTGTCATTCAGGTTGTTGTTCAGGACGTTGTTATAGGTGCCTGACAGCTGATGCAAAATAGTCGAGGTCAACTGGGTCATTTCCACCAATTGCTTGGCTTCAATCAAGGAGTCTTCCAACTCCTCGCGCGCTGCCTCATCCAGCAGACGAGACATGAACTGGGTCCGCAGTTGTTCCAGCAACACCACATTCTGCTTGGTGGCTGAGACGAAGTATACAACCCCAGTAGCCAAGTCCGACAAGGCAAAGAGGTTCTGCTTGGTGGTCTTCTGTCTGAGAACCTGGTTAAGTTGGTCGCGCTCCTGGTTGATTTTCTCAACCAAAGGGAAATACTGTTCAGACACGGTATAGAGTGAAGCGAAGAGGAAGGTAAAGACCGAAACCCCAGGGTTGGCGTCTAGATAACGGCTGAATTCTGGTATCAGGTAAGCATTGGCCTCATTGCTGATGGTAATAAGTCGGTTGGGCTGAACAATAAAGGTCATGGGCACCGTCTCATAGTGGTAATCCTGTTTAATGGGATTAGGGACATTATAGATGATGATAAAGGTATTGCGTTCACGGTCGTACTCGGTCCGGGCGCGTTCATTACGGTCCAGGGCGTATTCGACAATCTCTTCATCTAAGCCATATTGACTGAGGAGATCCGGCCGGGAGGCAATGGTGTCCACGTCAATATTGAGCCAGCTATCTGTCTCGTTGATTGGTCGCATGCTAATCATGGGGAGCCTCCTTTCTTATTTTCGGGCCAAGAGATTTTTGAGGACGCCATTAATTACTAAGCATCCAGCAATACTAATAATCAAGGTAATCAACCAGCCCAGAGGATGATTGGCAAAGGGAATCGGCACGTTCATACCGAAGAAGCCGGTCACAAAGGTCGGTACCATGAGGATAATCTCTAGCGTGGTCAGAATTCGAAAAATATCGTTCAAGTTATTATTCAAGACATTGTTATAGGTGTCTGACAGTTGTTGTAGGGTTTGGCCTGTCAACTGGGTCATTTCCACTAACTGGCGCGCTTCAATCAGGGCATCTTCCAATTGCTCCCGCTCCACTTCCGTTAGCGAGCGGAAAACCAATAAGGTCCGCAACTGCTCCAAGAGGACGGTATTCTGCTTGCTGGCGGTAATGAAATAGACCATGCCGGTCTCCATATCCGATAAGGCCAGGAGATTCTCCCGCGTGGTCTTATCACGCAAGAGCCGGGTCAACTGATCTCGTTCACGGTTGATTTCTTCAACTAAAGGGAAGTACTCATCCGTCACCCGATAGAGGGCTTCGAATAGAAAGCCGAAGAGGCTTTGCTCTGGCTCTAACTCTAGATTGCGATGCATACGTTGCAGAATATAGGCATTTTCCTCGTTACTGATTGTAATCAGACGATGCTTTTGAACGATGAAGGTCATCGGTACGGTCTCATAGTGTCGGGTCTGCTTAATGCGATTAGGCACATTGAAAATCAGGACGAAGGTATGGCTCTGGCGATCATAATCCACCCGAGCCCGCTCATTACGGTCGGCCGCATATTCGATTATCTCATCGTCCAAGTCGAACTCCTCGATCCACTCGGGATGTTTTTCTAGGGCATCCGCTTCAATATTAATCCAGACATCCTGGGCGTTCAGGGGGACACTGCGAATCATGGCGCCACCCTCCTTTCCTATTTTTCTCACCTCCTTATTATACCGAAATTGGACTTAAAAAGTAAACGTAAAGGGCCCTTACCCAAAAAGGATAAAAATTCTGTTAGAAATAGCATTGAACACCCTTACATTTAGTCGTATAATAGAACTATATTACTCAATTATCTAGCTAGTACTAGGAGGAACTTGTATGGAATTATCTGCTTTACACACTCGATTTCAAGAAGTTTTTGAATCTGAACCCGGCCGGGCCTTCTTCGCGCCTGGGCGAATTAATCTGATTGGTGAGCACACCGACTATAACGGTGGGCGCGTCTTCCCTTGTGCCATCACCCAAGGGACCTACGGTATTGCCCGTCGACGTCAAGATAGCTTAGTTCGTTGCTATTCTCTCAACTTCGAAGAAGCTGGTCTCATCAGCTTTGATCTATCGCAAGAGCTAGTTAACCGACCAGAAGATAGCTGGACTAACTTTGTCAAAGGCGAAGTCAAATTCTTGCGCCAAGCCGGCCACATCATCGACCAAGGCTTCGACCTCTTGGTTTATGGCAATATCCCTAATGGAGCTGGCCTGTCAAGTTCTGCTTCCTTGGAATTATTGGTGGGGATTACGTTGGAATCCCTCTTCGACTTAACCTTGACCCGTCTGGATTTAGTCAAGATTGGCCAACAAGTCGAGAACCACTTCATTGGCGTTAATTCTGGTATCATGGACCAATTCGCCATTGGTATGGGTGCCAAAGATATGGCCATCTATCTGGATACCAATAGCCTAGATTACGAACTGGTCCCTGCGGCTTTCGGCGAACACCTAGTACTGATTATGAATACCAACAAACGCCGCGAGTTAGCAGATTCAAAATATAATGAACGTCGTAGCCAGTGCGAGGAAGCCCTGCGCCGTCTGCAAGCAGGTGGCATGCAAATCCAAAGCCTGGGCCAATTAAGCCCTGATGGCTTTGAAACTAGCCGTCATCTGATTAATGACGAAGTCTTAGAACGTCGGGCTAAACACGCGGTCTACGAGAATCAACGGACGGTTCAAGCCAAAGAAGCCTTGACTGCCGGCGATTTGAAGACTTTCGGTCAACTCCTTAATGCTTCCC
Source organism: uncultured Abiotrophia sp. (assembly GCF_963520105.1). NCBI lineage: Bacteria > Bacillati > Bacillota > Bacilli > Lactobacillales > Aerococcaceae > Abiotrophia > uncultured Abiotrophia sp. Next base: position 130,453 of record NZ_CAUQPN010000004.1, on the reverse strand, counting down.
ATATAAGCTTACAGGAAGACTATGAAGTAACGGGGCGTGAGCTAGACACCCTGGTTCACACGGCCTGGCAACAAGAAGGCGTCCTAGGAGCCCGCATGACGGGTGCCGGCATGGGCGGATGTGCCATTGCCTTAGTGGCTAAAGAGGCTGTCGAGGCTGTTCAAGCAGCCATTGGCCAAGCCTATGAGGCAAGCATCGGCTACCCTGCTAGCTTCTATATTGCCCAAGTTGGCGCTGGTGCCCACGCTCTAGCTGACTAAATCATGATGAATGCTTGCCAAATGTTTAGGCAAGCAGAGAGGACGAACGCTGTGACTATTCCTATTGACCAAACCATTCACCATTTTGTCAGCCTCGCCATCCAAGATGGCTGGCTAGACCCCTTAGATTACGATTACACCGTCAACCAGCTCTTAGCACGTCTAGCATTAGATGGTCTCGATTCTTGTGAACAAGTCCTAGACCCTGAGTTAACCCTCCTAGACTATCTAGACCAACTAGAGGCTTATGCCCTGGAACACGGCTTAATTCCAGACTCTGCCTTCGGCCGCGAGGCCTTTGAGGCGGCTATTATGGATTTGTTGACGCCTCTACCTTCTGTGCTCAACCAACGTTTCTGGGCCCTCTACCAGGAGTCACCAGAGCGGGCCACAGATTATTTCTATGCCTTGTCGCGGGCTAATGATTATATCAAGACCCGCCACATTGCCAAGAATATTGCCTTTAGCGCGGCCAGCGACTACGGCGACTTGCAGATTACCATCAACCTTTCCAAGCCTGAAAAGGATCCTAAGGATATTGCGGCGGCTAAATTAGCTAAGCCAAGCCACTATCCTAAGTGCCTGCTCTGCATGCAGAACGAAGGCTACCGAGGCCGTAGCAATCATCCGGCGCGCCAAAACCATCGCCTGATTCGCCTATCTCTTGGCGGAGGTGCCTATGGCATGCAGTACTCGCCTTATGTCTACTATAACGAGCACAGCATCTTCCTCAACCAAGAGCATGTACCCATGAAGGTCGACCGCGCTTGCTTCGAGCATCTGCTAGACATCATCGAGGTACTACCGCATTATTTCGCCGGTTCTAATGCCGACTTACCAATTGTGGGCGGTTCAATCCTCTCCCACGACCACTATCAGGGCGGGCGTCACACCTTCCCTATGGATCAGGCTCCAGCCTATGAGACGGCTAGCCTAAGCGCCTTTCCAGATTTAAGTGTTGAGTTAGTCAAATGGCCCCTATCTGTTATTCGATTACGTAGCCAAGATAAGGCGCCACTGGCGGATGCAGCGACGGCGCTCCTCGACTTCTGGCGAGGTTACAGTGATGAATCCTGTGACATCCTGGCCTTTAGTGGGGAGACTCCGCACAACACCATTACGCCAATTGCTAGACGTCGAGATGGCGCCTACGAATTGGACTTGGTGTTGCGCAACAACCGGACCACTGACACCTATCCAGATGGTCTCTTCCACCCACATCCTGATGTTCAACACATTAAAAAGGAAAATATCGGCCTGATTGAAGTCATGGGCTTGGCAATCTTGCCTCCACGCCTAGTGGGCGAGTTAGCCACCATCAAGGACTTCTTACTAGGCCAAGCCTCCTTGGAACAAGTAGCTGACTATCATCAAAGTTGGGCTCAAGACTTAGCCGCGAATCACCCTCAGGTGACCGCTGACCAAGTCGATCGCCTACTCCAAACAGCTGTGGGGGCTAAATTCGCCCGCGTCCTTGAAGACGCAGGGGTCTATAAGCAAACCTCAGAAGGCCGCGCCGGACTTCGTCGCTTCCTAGATGCCTTTAACCAGGCTTAAAAAGAAATTATCCCAAGTGAGTTCCTATCACTTGGGATTTTTTGAACGCAAAAAAAACGCCTCCTTGAATACACAAGGAGGCGTTTTACTCATCTATTTCTTGAGACCTAACTCAGCCGCTAGAGCCTGCCAAGCCTTGAGCGAGCGCTCAACTACTTCCATCTTGACACAGTAAGACAGACGGACATAGCCTTCGCAGCCAAAGCCAGAACCTGGCACGACCAGAATTTGGTGCTTATCCGCTACATAGTTAGCAAATTCAACAGAACTTTCAAAATTAGCTGGCACCTTCATGAAGAAGTAGAAGGCCCCTTCTGGTAAGTTGGTCTCGAAACCAAGGGCTGTTAGTTCCTTATAGAGTAGGTCCCGTTTAGCTTGATAGTCTGCTACATCAGGCAAGACATCCAAGTACTCTGCTACGACCTTTTGAGCTAGGGCAGGTGCATTGTTGAAGCCTAAGGTCCGGTTACAGAAGATCAGGGCATCCATTAAAGTTTCCACTTCTGGCACATCTGCCCCAACCGCGATGTAACCAATCCGTTCACCCGCCAAACCTAAAGATTTGGAGAAGGAGTTAACCACGATGGCATGCTCATAAAGATCTAAGACATTTGGAACTTGATGGCCATCATAAGTAATGGTTGCATAAGGTTCATCCGATACTAAGAAAATTGGTTGGCCGAATTCTGCTGACTTTTCGCGTAATACCCCAGCTACTGCCTCTAAATCTTGACGTGAATAGATGCGGCCTGTTGGGTTGTTAGGAGAGTTCAACAAGAGAATCCGGGTATCAGGTTGAATGGCCTGACGTAAGCCTTCAATGTTTGGTAAGAAGTCAGTTGATTCAGTTTCTACTGTATCCAAATGAGCGCCCACGTTTTGAGCGTAAAAGCCATACTCAACAAAGTAAGGCGCAAAAGTTACGATGCGCTCGCCTGGATTCAAGATAGCCTTGAACAAGACGTTAAGGGCACCTGCTGCCCCGGTTGTCATGACAATATGGCTAGCAGGGATTGGCTTTTCAGAGCGTGCGCTATAATAAGCGGCCACCTTCTCGCGTACATCTGGGAAACCAGCATTTGGCATATAACGGTGAACACCTGGTTGGTCGACTAATTCCTTCATACGTTCACGCAAGTCTACTGGTGGTTCAGCAAAAGGGTTACCGATGGAGAAGTCGTAGACATTCTCTGGCCCATATTGCTTGGCCAACTCTAGGCCTTTCTCGAACATCTTACGGATAAAACTTGCATTAGCACAGTTCTTTACGATTTGTTTTGAATACATAGATATCTTCCTTTCATAAGGGCTAGACGGGTTTCTTTGTCTCTTCTTGGTCTTGCTCAGCCGCAAAGTATTCTTGTCGCCAACGCAAACCGTTGAAGAGCCCTACAATGGTTCCTACCCCATAGGCTAGGTGGACAGCCAACAAGAGGAATGGCATGGCCAAATAGTGTGGTAGGAAGCCTTCCTTACGGATCGTGAGACCTGTTACGACAGCCATAGCGCCAAAGTAGGCCAGAGCCAAGAGTCCTAAGAACCAGCCTGTTACAGGCAACATAAGGATAGAGAAAATCACCGCTAAGGTGAAGACAAATGGTACAAAATGATAGAGCGATAAGCAGGATGGTCGAACATGACTGGTCATGCCAATCCAGTAGCCATTGCTGTATTTTTGCTTCACCATTTTCTTGAAGTTAGGTCTCATATATTGATAGGAGACAATTCTAGGATCATACTTAATTTGATAACCAGCCTTGAGCAGACGGTCATGGATTTCATTGTCCTCTGTCCGGCCTAGTCGCTCATCTAGTTCCCCAACATGGTCAAAGACAGACTTCTTATACATGCCATGGAAAATCGATTTGACATAGCGAGGACTATCGGCCTTACGGTAAGAGGCAATGCTACTACCTAGCATGGCTTCTTCCACCTGGTGCAGGGTCTTGCTCCATGGATCGTCTGATTCAATGATGGTCGGGCGCTTACCGCCACAGATGAATTCCCCCTGAGAGATAACCGCCACGTTCTGTTCCACAAAATCTTCAGGAATGGTCGCGTGGGCATCTACCTTGAGGACACACTCCCCGCGCGCTACCCTGATGCCTTCGTTCAAGCCGGCCGCCAGTGATTTGCGTAGGTTGTTATGGACTTGGATATCGTAGAATTCATCGCGGAACTGAGCTTGAAAATCTAGCATCAGATCTCGGGTCTTATCGGTCGACATGGAATTCATGAGGATAATTTCAATTTGATCGTGGGGATAGGTCTGGTTGAGGAAATCTGAGAAGAGACCTGGCAAATAAGCCTCCTCGTTCATCGCTGTCGTGATGATTGAAACTAACATCAGTCTACACCCCTTCCTCAAGGACTTGGGTCACAACCTCACGGAAACTTTCAATAATGTAGGCTACCTCTTCATCCGTCAAACGGGTATGTAGAGGCAAGGTAATTTCATTTTCATAATAAGCGTAGGCATTTGGATAGTCCGCCATCTTAAAGCCCATATTAGCATAAGCGGTGAGCAGTGGCAGTGGTTTGTAGTGGACATTGGTCGCAATGCCCCGCTCCGCCATCAAGTTGATGATGCGGTTACGGTCTTCCAGACTAGCCCCTTCAATATGAGTAATATAGAGGTGGCGAGAAGATTCATAATCCGCGCCTTGATGAGGCAAAGGCTTAATCGCTGTGCCAGCAAAACCTTGATCATATTGTGCCACTAATTCTTGACGACGAGCCAAGAGACCTGGGTAACGTCGTAATTGTACCAAGCCGATGCTGGCCATGATATCGGTCATGTTGCATTTGAAACCTGGGATGACAATGTCATATTCCCAGGCCCCTAGCTGGGTCTTAGCCAAGGCATCCTTGGTTTGACCATGCAAGGAGAAGACTTGGAAGAGACGGTAGAGTTCGTCATCATCAAGGCCTGGACGAGCCTTCCAGGTCACGCTTCCGCCTTCTGCAGTCGTAAAATTCTTAACAGCATGGAAGGAGAAGGAAGTGAAATCCGCCCAAGTCCCTGCTGGTTGGCCCTTATAAGTTGCCCCTAGGGCGTGAGCAGAGTCCGAAATCACAATCACGCGATCAAAGAGCGCTTGGATCGCATGCTCAGGATTAGCTTGGTAGAGATCCTTCTTGGCTTCTAGGACTGACATGAGTTTGTCATAGTCACAAGGAATCCCAGCGATTTCAACCGGGATTACCGCCTTGGTCTTAGCCGTTAAGCTAGCTGCCAATAAGTCGTAATCCATCTCAAAGCCACTCGACTGCAAGTCAACTAAGACTGGCGTCGCTCCTACGTGCTCGATTACCGCACAGGAAGCCGTATAGGTAAAGGCTGGCACAATGACTTCATCGCCAGGCCCAATGCCTAATACACGTAAAATTAATTCCAGAGCTGCAGTAGCTGAGTTTAAGCAGACTGTCCGTGGCGTCTGAGTATAGCTGGAAAGCTCTACTTCTAATTTCTTAGTCTTAGGTCCGGTGGTAATCCAACCGGATTTGAGGGTATCCACTACCTCATCAATTTCTTCCTGGCCTAAGTCAGGTGGTGAGAAGGGAATATTCCATTTTTTCATAGCGAACGCTCCTTTATTTGAAGACCTTCAAGACAGTTCGAACCATGAGTTTCAAATCGCCTAGAAAGCTATAATTCTTAAGATAAGATAAGTTATAATGCATCTTCTCTGGTAGGACCTTGGTGATGTAGATATCATCCACTTCCATCCCCTCCAAGATGAACTTAGCAATTAATTCTTCCTCGTCCTTGAAGAGGATACTAGCCGTAGAGGTTACCCCAGCTGGCAAGAGCAAGGTAGCCTTCATCTCAGGCGTATAAGCAGCCACATACTTGGCTACTTCGGGTCGCGTACCAACCAGACTCATATCCCCTGTTAAGATGTTCAACAATTGAGGTAGTTCATCTAGACGATAACGGCGAATGACATGGCCTACGCGGGTAATGCGGTCATCATTCTTGAGAGTCACTAAGGACCCCATCTTGTCCGCATCCACCTTCATCGTCCGGAACTTGAAAATTCGGAAGATTCTTCCGTAGGTTGTCACCCGCTCCTGGCGATAGAAGACAGGCCCTGGTGAGTCCAGCTTAATCCAAATAGCGAAAAAGAGTAAAATTGGCGAGAGTAAGAGTAGCAAGATAGCACTCACCAAAATATCGAAGGCCCGTTTCAAGAATAGTTGCCCGCGCTTAGCGGCCAAGGCCTCGTAATATGGGCGCACCTGCTCGGTCTGCAGTTCCGCCGGTAATGATTCAAATTTTTTCATTCAATCCCTCATATTCTTAGAAAGTCGCATACTTAAATTTTATCACGTATAGCGTCAGATTTCTAGCAGTTGCGGTGGGAAAATAAAAGTAGTGCTCAGTCCTAAACACTATAGCTACAAAAAAACTGGAGAAGGCTTGCTTCCCCAGTTTATTGGATTATTTAGTTTCTGCCAAGAGGGCTTCAAACTCGTTCAAACGTGCTTCGAAGACCTTGAGTGTTGCTTCGATATAGTCACGTTGCGTCATATCCAACCCAGCCTTCTTCATGGTGTCGATTGGATAGAGGCTGCAACCTGACTTAAGGAAGCCCTTGTAGGCTTCAAGCAAAGCACTGTCGCCAGCGGCAATCTTGTCTGCGAAGAAGGTTGCTGCGGAGAAACCAGTCGCATATTGGAAGACATAGTAGTTGTAATAGAAGTGTGGAATTCGAGCCCACTCTAGCCCAATTTCAGAGTCAGAGTTAACGCTTGGTCCGTAGTACTTAGCATTCAATTTGCGGTAGTTCTCGGTCAAGAATTCGTGAGTTAATGGGGTTCCTTCTGCATCTGCTTGGTGCATGAAGTGCTCGAATTCCGCAAATTGGGTTTGACGGAAGACCGTTCCCTTAACTCCATCCAAGAAGTGGTTGAGGACATAGAGACGGATTTGAGGATCTTGATATTTCTTCAAGAGGTAGTCCGTCAAGAGATTTTCATTAGTAGTTGAGGCAATCTCAGCCAAGAAAATCGAATAATCACTGTAAACATAAGGTTGGTTAGTGCGAGACAAGTAAGAATGCGCACTGTGACCCAACTCATGAACCAAAGTGAAGAGCCAATTGATATTGTCTTGCCAGTTGAGTAGGACATAAGGCTTACTGTCATACATCCCACCTGAGTAAGCGCCTGAGCGTTTGCCCTTGTTCTCATACCAGTCAATCCAGCGTTCATCGAAGGCCTTAGTCATGATTTCCAAATAATCTGGTCCCATTGGCGCCAGAGCTTCCATCACGATATCCCGCGCTTCTGCTTGGCTAAACTTGATTGGAGCATCCCCAAGAAGTGGCGTATAAAGGTCATACATTTCTAGCGAATCTAGACCTAAGAGATCCTTACGCAAAGCGGTATAACGGTGGAGTAAGCCCAAATGATCGCCCACCGTCTCTAGCAAGGTATCATAAACGGATTCCGGCACATTATTACGGAAGAGGGCTGCGGCCCGTGCAGATGGATAGTGACGGACTTTGGCCTTGTAGTTGTCAGTCTTAATATTGGTAGATAAGACATTGGCCAAGGTATTCTTGAACTGGTTGTAGACAGTGTAGTACTGTTGGAAAGTATCGCGGCGTACACGGCGGTCAGTGCTTTCCAAGAGACGACCATAGGTCCCGTGTGTTAATTGTACCGCTTGCCCTTCCGGCCCTTCAATGGTTGGGAAGACAAAGTCAGCATTGTCCAACAAGGAGAAAGTAGAATAAGGGCTATTAAAAATCTCGCCCAACTGCGCTAGGAGGGTCTCCTCGGAAGCCGACAAGGTGTGGGCACGCCCACGGGTAATATCATCCAAGTACTGACGGTAGAAATCTAATTCAGGTGTTTCTTGGAAGTAAGCTTCCAGCGTTTCGGATGGCAAGCTCAACAATTCAGGGTCGAAGAAGGCAATGGCTTCTGCCAACTTGCTGTAAAGCTGCATAGCTCGAGCATTGAGGACTTGGGCAGCGCTATTGGTCGAATCTTGATCGTAGGTTAAGTGGGCGTAAGCATAGAGACGCTCAACAACTAAGCAAGCCGCTTGAATAGCCTCAATAACGGTCACTAAGTGGGCGCCACCTTGATCCAGGGTGCCCTTGTAGGATGTTAAGTCCGCTACCATAGCTTCTGCCTTGTCATATTCAGCCTGCCATTGATCTGCGTCCGCATAGAGCGAAGTCAGGTCCCAGGTAAAGGCTTCAGGTTGTTGTTCACGCGTGCGTAATGTTTCTTCTGACATAAGGTCACCTCATCTTAAAGTTAGTAAATAGTTAGACATAATAAATTCTAGCACAATTCACTTATAAATTGAATTGAAAGCCCTTGAAGAAGAGAAAGAAGTGCCCTTTTAGTCACATTGATCATGTTTGACCTACCAATCCTTAGCTAACAACACGATAAATGCCCCAATCTCTATCAAAGGCTAGGTGGCCTTGCCACTGCCATAGGCGTAGGAAGGACTGGCAAATTTCTGGCAGCAGTCTGGCTCGCCCCTTCTCTCCTAACAAAGGCGTCGGAACAAGATGAACTTTGCCAGACCGCACTAGATTTTCATGGAAAATCAACCAGTCCTGGCCTGTAAACCCTTGCTTGGCCTCTTTAACTTGCTCCAAAAAAGCAGCCTGATAGGCCAACCAGACCCAACCAGGCTCTGGGCTGACTAGAACCTGATAGCGCCCCTGTAGGCACCAAGCCGGCAGAGAGCCCACCTGAATCCCCTCCTGATAGAGTTGACGCCAATAAGATTGGTGACCAGCCACCAAATGGCTGCGTATATGGCTGGTAAGTTGGCCTTCTTGGCAGTGACAAGCCCTTGGTCCCAACCAAGCACCATAAGCCAGACAATCTGCCTGCCAAGCCTGCTGAGACAAAGTCCTCAGTAAGAGGGTACGACTTTGGTAAGTATAAGACAGGCGGGAATAGACTAAAGGCAGATGAAAATCCTGAACTAGGCAGGCGCCCTCCACATCTAGGGCTAGCCAATAATAACCCCAAGCAGGGGCATAGTGTAGGCAAGTTTGTTCCCAACGGGTCTTGAACTTGCCCCTTAAGACGTCAGCTGATAATAGCCAGACCACTGTCTGACCCAAAGCTTGATAATCCGCCTGCCGACTAGTCATAAGCTGAGCGGAAATTATCGATTGTTGATACTCCGTCACCCACTGACGCTGGGGCAGGTAGAGGTCCGCAAATTGTCCCGAAGAAGGCAAATAATACTCCAAATTCACACTCTCGCCTTGGGCTTGGAAGGTCTGACCTAAGAGGCGCTTGGCCGCCTGATGCCGCTCCGACTCCATGACCTGGCGTTTACTTAATTTAGTTTGCCCACAAACCCCATCCATATGAACAAAATGGGGTCTAACCCGTCTGCCCGACCGCAATTTCAGGGGCCGATGACAACGTGGACAAAACCAGAGCCCCTCACCCACTAATCCCGCCACCTGACTAGCATAGACCAACTTACCCGCTCCATTCAAAGCCGCATACATAAAGACCCCTCCCTCTATATATAGCCCAAACAACTACCTCTCGCATTTTTTGGTGGCTTACAATTTGGTTACAGAACCTAACGATTTCGAAAAAAGCATAGAGCCAAGGCCTTATCTTCCCTAAGGTCTTGGCTCTATTCATTTGCTATGGTTCGACTATTCAAGGTCAGACCAAAAAACTAATCTGTCAGGTTGCTTGTACGAGGATAAATCTGCCCATATACCTCGTATAATTCTTGATAATGTTGAATTTTATTCTCTTCAGGATGAAACTGCTGATTCAGTTTTAGGAACTGTTCCTGGCAGGATGAAAAATTCTCGAACCAGCCCATGGCCATCGCAGCTAGCATAGCAGCGCCCAAGCCAGGACCTTGCTCAGGCTGAATCGTGATGATAGGCTTAGCGAAGATATTGGCCTGGAGTTGGCACCAATAGTCAGATTGGCTTCCACCCCCAATAGAACGAAGCAAAGTCGGGGTGACCTTAGTTTCCTTTTCTACTAGTTGAATCAGGTCTCGCAAGGAGAAGGTGATCCCTTCTACGATGCTACGTGCTAAATCAAGCGGTCCGTGACTAATATCGAGATGCATAAAACTTGCTCGCACCTTGCAGTCAGGATAAGGACAACGTTCACCTTGTAAGTAAGGCGTAAACCATAGTGGAACAGCCTCCTTAGCGTCATGTTCTGCTATTGCTTCAAATAACTGCTCAAAACTTAAGTCAGGCAAAAACTGTGTCTTATACCAATTGAGACTATCTCCTGCTGCTAGCGTAACCCCCATTTGATAGTACTGGCCAGGCACAACATGTTGGAAAACATGCGTACGTCCAGTAGTTTCGTCAGGTAAGGCCCCTAGTTGCAGATAGACACCTGAAGTCCCGATACTTACAAGGCCTTGTTCTGAAACTAATCCAGCCCCTAAAGCTCCGCAGGCATTATCTGCTCCACCGGCTACCAACTTAACAGGCTTTTTCAGCCCCCACTTTTGGGCAAGTTCCGGCCGAAGCCAACCAACAACCGACTTAGATTCGACCAAAGGCGGGCACCATTCCAATGAGATATCCAAACTCTGACACAATTCTTCCGACCATTTGCCTTGCTTCATATCAAGTAACAAGGTGCCTGAGGCATCTGAATAATCCATTTGCATAGGGGCACCCAACCAATAGCGCAAATAGTCTTTTGGCAGGAGAAAATATCGTATCTGAGCCCAAATTTCAGGTAAGTTTCTTTTTACCCAAAGTAATTTAGGTAGTGTAAATCCTGGCAAGGCAACGTTTTTACTAATTTCGATTAGCCTTTTCCCTAATGTATGTTCCAGAATTTGACACTCCTCGTGGGTCCTGCCATCATTCCATAAGATAGCGGGATGCAAAACTTGGCCTTTCTGATCTAACATAACAAGTGAATGCATCTGCCCAGAGAAGGAGATGGCTTCTAAGCCACTCGCAATCTCAGGCAAAGACCTGATTAACTGCTCCATCACCTCATCCATAGCGCCTGTCCAGACAGCCGGATTTTGCTCAGAATAACCAAGCTGTGGGTGCTGCGTTTCATAGCTGACCTGCGCTTGGGCGACAAGCTGTCCTTGTTTGTCCACGACTAAGCCTTTAAGGCTCGTTGTCCCTAAATCAATCCCTAGCACATATGCCATGAAGCTTCACCTCCTTTTTATGGTTCCACACGTCGAATATTAGGATCCGTAAATATATCGCTGGCATCATCGCTAGAAGAAGAAAATTCCGAGACAATCGCTCCTTCAGCCCCTGCCTTAAACCAGTGTTTTGTATTGGGACTAATAACAAACTGCTGTCCTGGTTCCAAATGAATATGGTGGAAGACCGTATATACTGACTCTTTACCTTTAGGCACCTGATCTCTTCCACCTGACTCAGGTCCTTCAACGAATAGGTCTACTGAGCCCTTGCGGCATCGAAAAGTTTCCTGCTTTCCTGGCTGACCATTTCTCTCAGGATGACGGTGTTCAGGGCAAATTTGCTCAGGTAGTAATACAAGCTCTTTAGCGCAGTAGCGTTCGTTATTATCATAAATGATAAGACTTAATCCTTCTCGTTCAAAATCATTAAGCCCAAAATCCGCATACTCAATTGCTTCAAGCTCATCTGGACGAAAAACCATTCCCGACTCACGATATAGTTGTTGAACGGCTAACTTCACTTCAGGTGATATCATACAGTACCCCTCCTTTCGCAATCTAACTAATTTTCAAATCATCCCATGATAATTCGTCTTCTTCCACGTCTTGGATTACAACTTCTGCTTCTGGATCCACTTGTGGACGTAAAATTAAAATTGTAATGGCGGTTGCCAAGGAACCTAATAGCAAGGCTCCAACAAAGGCCCATGGACGAGTCATCGTAAAGACGGCAAACATACCAGAGGCTGGGATATGGCTATCTGCTCCCCAGAGCATGCTGAGCGCACCACCAACAGCTCCGCCGACACCTGTCGCAATGACATTCTTAAAGAGGTCGTTCAAGACAATTGGGAAGCAACCCTCTGTAATTTGGCATACCCCCATAGGAAAGGCTGTTTTTAGGGTTTCAACTTCTTGTTTATTGAAGATATTCTTACCAAATACCTTGCCGATGAAGTAAGCCATGGTCAAGCCAAATGGTGTCACCATAGAAGCTAAAATCAAGACGGTGATAGGTTCATAGATTTGTTCTGAGAATAGCGTGAAGACAAAGGCGAAAACGACCTTGTTAATGGCACCACCATAGTCGATTGAACTAAGAATCCCAATAATCGCACCATAAAAGAGTAATTGAGACCGATCTAATCCACCTAAGTAACCAGTAATTTGAGAAGCCACCCAGTTAATTGGTGTACCAATAATGTAATACATAATTAGCCCGGCAATGAATGAACTAGTAAATGGAATCACTAAAGTTGGCATTAAGCCTTGCATCCATTCCGGCACCTTAAGACTTTTTACAATCGTAACCACGGTATAACCCGCAAGGTAGCCCCCTACCAAGCCACCAAGGAAGCCAGCCCCAATCCCTGAGGCCACCATCCCAACGATTAAGCCAGGAGCAATACCCGGTTTATCCGCAATAGAGTAGGCAATAGCTGTAGAAACAATCATTGGCAAGAGGCCTAAACCATAGCCCCCCATGGTCGTCATTGTATCTGCAAAACTAAAGCCTGCCTTGAAGTCCGTAATGGACGTACCTCCCATCATATTCCCGATAGCCAATAAGAAACCTGATGCTACTACAATAGGAAGAAAGAAGGAAATAGCGGTCATCAAGTGCTTTTTAATTTCAATCTTCTTGCTCATAAGACTCACTCCTTTTAGATTTGAAGTTATTATTGAACGAGTTCTTGTAATTTCTCAACTAGTTTTGTGGGTGACTTAACCGCCACACCTGTTGGAACTTCTACTACCTTCTTACCGCTAAAACGTTCTCGGCCACCAACCTTAATATCAGCTGCAATTAAAACGATATCCGCTTCTGAAATTTCTTGGGCCGATAAATTATTCTGAGTACCTGCTAATCCCTGTGTCTCGATTGCTATCTCATGTCCTAAGGCTTGCGCTGCTTTCATGATTTTTTCCCTTGCAATATAGGTATGAGCAATACCGGCTGTACAGGCTGCAATCCCAACAATTTTCATAAGAAACCCTCCTGACCTTATTGATAGTAGAGCTGTGCTTTATTCGCAGAATTAAAGAGACGAATCTTATCTTCTGCCACTTTCTTAGTTTCTAGCATACATGGTGGAAATAGCACATTTGGCTCTCGCATTTCGCTATCACCACTATTGAGTTGCTCCCGCAATCGATTGGCAAATACAATCTTAATATCACTCGAAATATTAATCTTATTAATCCCCATCTTCACCGCCTTAGCAATTTCTTCATCTGGATTACTTGATCCCCCATGCAAAACAAGTGGAATAGATACCTTCTTGGTAATTTCTTCTAGGATATCGTGCCGTAAATGAGGCTTAATATTCTTCGGATAAATACCGTGTGCCGTGCCAATGGCAACGGCCAGACTGTCAGTGCCCGTCCGTTCTACAAAATCTTGCGCCACATCAGGATCTGTATAAATAACTTCTGTCACTCCTCCTTCAATGCTATTCCCTGTATCGCCAATAGTCCCAAGCTCTGCTTCCACAGATACGCCCACGGGATGAGCAGCAGCTACCACTTTTTGCGTGATTGCCACATTCTCTTCATAAGGGAGATGGGAAGCATCAATCATAACGGATGTAAATCCTAGCTGAATGGCGTGAATTACTTGTTCATAGGACGCCCCATGATCTAAATGAATGCAGACCGGTAGTTTTGTATGGTTAGCATAATACTTAACCTGATCCACAAATGAGTCTGTTAGGAATGAGAGTTCATCTGGATGGATGGCAATCATAACAGGTGACTGCAATTCTTCGCAGGCTTGCATGACAGCTTCCAATAATTGACCGGAACCCGCATTAAAGGCGGGAACGGCAAAACCATGTTGATTTGCTACACTTAGGATTTCTTTACCACTGATTAACATATATTTTCCTCCTTAGTTTATTGGATATTAGCTTGATGACTAACAATTAACTGATAGAGTTCATCTACTGACTTAGCTTCTTGAACTGCTTGAATAAAGCTATCATCTGCAAGTAGAATTGCTACTTGTTGCAACAAAAGAATATGTGTCGTATTGGCATCTATATCCCTCACTGCAAAGAGGAAAACCACTGACACCTTTCCCTCATCAAGTGTTTCCCACTCAATAGGATGCGCTAATTTGGCAATGGCAACTGTTGTTTGTTTCACTCCTTTCGACTTGCCATGAGGAATTGCAACTCCCCCTCCAATACCTGTAATTCCTTCACTTTCTCTAAGGTAAACATCCTCAATGAAGGTATCAACATCTTTTAGATAACCTTTGGCTTCCAAAAGCCTTCCAAGTTCTTCTAACACCTCCTGTTTGTTTCTAGCCGTAGAATTGACGACCATAATATCTTTATCAATTAGTTGATCTAGGCTAAGTGTCGTCATCTATATTCCTCCTTCCAAGATACTGCGAATTAATTGGATATCTTTTTCTATCAAGACCGGACTAATGATTATGACAGGCTGGGTTACAAATGACAGCACTGTTCGCACCGTAGAAATCACCACATCCACCTGGTCTAGTATTTCGGCCTGCCGTTCTAATTGCCGTGTTCCCATAGTAGCCACCACTTCCAAAGTGGGAAAGAGATGCTTAAGGCGAATCTTGAGCAGTTCTGAGGTTCCAATCCCTGTAGAACAAATAAGTAGTACACGGTTTATATCTGGATGCTTCAGTTTAAATTTCTCAAAATATAGAGTTAAGTAGCCCATTTCAGCTTCATTAATAAGGGGATTACCCGGTATATCTCGGCTCAACTGTTCTGTGATTTGCTTGATACGTTCGAAAGTTGCCTGGAACTCTGCCTTGACCTCTTCCAACATGCTGTTGCCTACTTGGATCCCCGTTTTGAGTCGATGAATCATAGGTAGTATATGATAATAGAGGTCGTTATAAAGACTAGAGTAGAATTTATTTTCTCTGTTAAACTGCTCAAGAGAAAAGAAATTCAAAATATAATACTCTGTCATGAGCGCTGCTAGGCTTTGGTCAAACTGGCTAGTTGAACGGTCCTTTAAGTTAATGGCATAAATGTTTTGGAAGAGAAAATAAGCTTCTAATTCATGTAGCTCTTGATGAAGGAACTGCTCCATACGGCCAATAATTTGGTGGGATAAATTCACTAAAGCTTGGTTATCTTGCATTAAGCCTTCCTCTTCTGTTGTTAAGGGAGACTGACTTTTTAGAAAACTAACATTTCCTTCTCTATAGCGCTTCATCACCATATAGAGATGTGAATATAAATTTACGTCATAGGGATAGGAAATGGCTTGCCCTAATTCGGTCTCAATATAAGTCAGTTGACTCATAATAAAATGGTGATCAAAAGAGCTTACTTCGTGCTCTGCATTATTCATGTAGGCGCTTTTATTTTGCTGTATAAACAGGGTATTGATGGCTATTCTAACCTGTTGTTCACTACCTTCAACTCTTACTTTTTGTCCTTCTACAACCAGTTTAAGCTGAAAGGCCGCTAGCGTATCCTCCATTTTTCGGCAATGGCGCTCAACTGTACTTTTACTCATGTAATCAATTGACATGATACTAGTCAAATCTAGACGGTAAGGATACTTAAAGAGTAGGCGCAATAATCGATTGGTCTCATCACTGTCGCCCTCGAAAAGTTGCGTCCAATCTTTATCGAGGTAATAACTGCTGAGTTTGTAGCCCTTACCTGTCTCTGCTAGAATAATTGGTTCTTGATATTGGCTAATCGCCACCTCATTTATTTTTTTAACCATTCGATAAACGGTCTTAGATGATACAGACATATGCTTGGATAAATCAGATGCAGACACGTAGTCATCGAAATTCAAAGCCTTCAAAACCGACTCTTCCTTCAAACTGAATGTCATACTTGTCACCTCTTATCTTTATTATAGTTAAGATACTGAATTTTTTACGTCAATCACTGTCTTTAAGACGAGCCACTCTGCTGGTATTGGGACTAGAAGGTGGCCTTAGCTATAGACAGCCTTCGAAATTTATTAGCCAAAATGTCCATAGTCTCCTCTCTTCCCCTAGTAGGCTTCAATATGCTTGGCTTTTTTCTCTATGCAAAAAGCCCCCGACAGCTGTAAGGCTGCCGGGGGCTGGTGCCCGCCACCTACTAGTGGACTATTTTTCTAGTAGTTCCCAACGTGGGGTTACTTTGAAGAAGTCAGCTAGGTCATATAACTGGCTATCGCTAATGCCATCTTGATGTGGCAAGTGAGCGATGCTGAGGTAGACCTTGGCTGCCTTGTTGACGGTCTCAATGAGGCCAAAGCAGTCCGCAATGCTTGAGCCAGTGGCTAAGATGCCATGATAAGCCCAGACGACGATGCGACTGTCCTTTAGTTTGGCCGCTGTCGCCTGACCAATGGCTTCGGTCCCACAAACCATCCAAGGCACGACCCCGATACCATCCGGGAAGACAATCAAGCACTCGGTAATCATACGCCAGAGAGTCTGGGTGAAGGCTTGGTCTGTCTGATCCAGAATGAAACTGAGGGCGGAAACTTCAGTTGCATGGTTGTGGAGGACAATCCGATGATGAGGGTCTACTGCCAGTCGGGTGCTATGGCTAAGTAGGTGCATATAAATCTCTGACGTTGGTTTATTGTCCCCTTCGAAGCCCCAGACAATGGCGTAACCATTAGGCTCTACTCGAATCACACCCAAAGTCTCCGTCAGGGAATCCCGTACCCGGCGAAATTCTGAGCCTGACGCTGTAATCAGGACATGACGACCTACCATCTTCTCCGGCACATGTTCCAAGGGAACAAAACGTGGGGATGCCACTTGATCAATTTGTGTGAGTTGCTCTTCAGTGAGAATAGCGGAGATATTGCCTCCGTTCTTCTCATCCCACCCCATTGACCACATGACATGGGTAATATCTGCAAATTCCGAAACGATGGTGCTGTTTTGGAACATGTTCTATTCACCTGCCTCTTCCATTTTTTTGTTGTAGGCCATACGTGCGCGATAGAGCACATAGAAGAGGCCAGCCCATAAGACGAAGAGTAGGATGCTGACAATATTGCCAGACAAACCAGTAGATAAGAGATAACGGAAATCAGGACCTTCAAAGGTTGACCAAGACAAGAGCTTGCCAGCTTCTACTACCGCAGCCCCTGTTTCATTAGCCAAACGGGTAATATAAGTAGCGAAGAAAGTTGCCCCGTAGAGGAAGAGCGGTGCAGACACCACCCCATGGAAGATCATCCGCGCCAAGTTCCCGTTGGTTAGGAGCAAGGCCCCTACAACGAAGGACAGGTTGATAATCCCCGCAAATGGTAAGACAATGTTACCAGGTAAGATAACAGACATAATCAAGAGCACTGGGATGGTAATAATCACGGCTACCCATAGTTCGTTACGCCCTGCCAAGATAGGCCAGTCCAAACCGATGAAGACTTCACGGTCGCTAAACTTCGTCCGCATAAACTCAGAGATAGCCTCAGATACAGGCGATAGAGCTTGAGAAAATAGCTTAGAAATCATTGGGAAGAGGGTCATAGCGGTCGCTGCTTGGACAGCTAACTTGAGGGACCCTGATAGGCCGTAACCGGCTGCCAAACCCAAGACGAAGCCAATAATGGCCCCCATAACGGAGTTTTCGCCAAAAATCCCGATCTTTTCCTTAAGGGCATCGGCATCCATTGGCTTGTTGAAGAAAGGAATCTTCTTCAGCAACTCATCAATTGGATAGAGAATAACGGAGATTAAGACAATAAAGTGCGGCACGGTTACCCCTGGAATCCCGGTCAAACGTTCCACTTCAGGTCCGTACATATCGCCCGCCTTGAGCTCGAAAATAATTTGAATCGTGGCTGCAACAAAGCCCATGATGACATTGCCGGTAATATAGGAAACCATAACGGCGGTAAAGATTTTACCCCAGACATTCCACATGTCCACGTTGACGGTCTTGGTTTGTTTGAGCATCAGCATGACAATGTTGACCCCAATGGTCAGAGGGAACATGAGAAAGGCATATGGCCAAGCCCAAGAGATGGCCGCCATCCCAGGCCAGCCCCCGTCTACAGCTGGCAAGGAGAAGCCTGTTCTCGTAGCCATTGAGGCAGCTGCATCCCCCATAGAGGTCATCATGTAACCAATCAATAGCCCCATCCCAGAGAAGGCTACCCCTAAGGTCAGCGCTGAATGGAAAGCCTCGGAGAATTTCATCTTCATAAGAAGCCCGATAATCAACATTAAGAGGGGAACAAAAACGGCTGCTCCCAAATCATTTAAGACATAATTGACAACTGTTTGTAAGATATCCATGTGTCATTCCTCCTTGATTCACACGGTCGTCGTTGCTAGGAAGTTAGGTCCTAGGCCTTCAAGAAATCAATAATCTTTTGTAACTCAGCATCTTGCCCCATACCTGTCAGGAAGGCAATGCCGTTAAAGGTTGGGATATCGATTTGATCCTTAGTTTTAACGATGGAAACATAGGCATCCGCATCTTTGACATGGTGTTTGAGTGATTTAATGTCCACTGCTTCGACATGAGCAGGTACGCCCTTGCCTTTGAGTAACTTATCTAACTTGGACGCCACTGTTTGAGAGGTCGCAACACCAGAACCACAGGCAACAATAATCTTTTTCATAATCAATCATCCTTTCTAATGGCTTAATAGGTCTACAATCGCTTCTGGCGACTGGGCAGCTTCTAGTTTGGCTACCAAGTCTTCCTGGCTTAAAAGTGCCATGAGCTCTGCTAGGAGATCCACCTGAGCCTTGGCTTCTTTTATACCTAAAATCATAATATAACGCGGATAAACTACCAAATCATCGGTCCCCATCTGGATAAAAGGCATTACCGGCTCTACCAGACGGTAAAAGGCGATAAAGGGACGTTTGACATGTTCAACATAGGTATGGGGAATAGCCACTGTCACATGTTCCAAGGCCAATCCTGTCGGGAACTCTGCCTCTCGCTCCGCCAAAGCCTGACCGAAGCTATTGGCCACATAACCTAAGTCTTGCAACTTGGCAGCCTGGTGGGCAAAGAAGAGGGCTTGGTCTGTCTCCTCACACGCCAAATCAATCAATTCCGACTGAATTAAACTTGCTACAACCCCCATTCGGGTCACTTCCTTCCTAGAATACGTACAAGGTGCAATAAGAGATAAAAATCTTCATCCTGGCCAAAGCTTAGATTGAACTCCGCTTGCAGGGTCTCCTTAAGGGTCTTTACCAGGTCCCATTCCCGGGGAAAGACTCCTGCAGTCGTCTCTAAGACAGTTTCGATTTTTTCCGGCGAGACGGCCTCTTGGCCTGTCTGATGGCTTAGGGTCCGAATCAGGAAGTAGCGAATATGAACCACGAAGCGCCCATAGTCGGGTGACTCCTTATCAAGGGGCTCTCCCGTCTTAGTCTCAATCACTTGAATCAAACGATTAAGGATTTCGCTCAGTTCTACCACATTATGGAAGCCCGCCTGATCAATCTGGCCATTGACCAGATGCAAGGTCAGGAAGGAAACCTCTTCCTGGGCCAGTCTAAGTTGATACTTGGCATTGACCTGGGCAATGGCCTCGGCTGCTGCCTGATACTCGTCCGGATAAAGATAATGGAGCTGATACTGGAAAGGGTCGTAATCGCCCCCTTCAATAGGCTCCCGGTCCAAGGCATATTGCAAATGTTTAGCAATGGTAAAAATGAAGGTGTCCATCAAGGATTTCTTCAAACAGGCCTCAGCGATGATGGTAATGTCTTGAGCTAGTTCGAACACCCATGGTTCCAGTTCCTTAATTAAGCCTAGCAACTGTTCCTGACGGTAACTAGACGCTAAACTAAAGACCCTTGTCACAGCAGTTGGGTCAATGGTGTCCCCTTTTTTCTTGCCAAACCCTACACCTTTCCCTAATGCTACCAATTCCGCCCCATCATCTCTGGCGACTAAGACAGCATTCTGGTTGAGTGATTGAATGACTTTCACTGCGCACCTCCCCTTTCGACAAAAAATAGGCACAACTCTCCCTATATGGGAAAGTTATGCCTAATCTAATAGTTACACCACTTATTATCTACATTATAGTGTATGCGCTACCTAAATTCAAGGGCATTTTCTTTACAAATCCATCTTTTTGCCTACAATATGCAGAACTGGTTCCACCAAAAGCCCTTTGCTAAGGCATTCTTAAAAGCAAAACTGAGACTTAATCAAGCCTCAGTTTCTATAATCTTAATAAACTTGCTGACCGGCCAAATAGGTGGCGGTCACTTTTACTTGTCGCCAGTCCTTGACGCTTCGCAAATCATGGGACAGGACAACGAGGTCTGCCCACATACCGGCTTCCATTCCCCCAATATCAGTTCGACTTAAGGCCTTAGCTGCCCCAAGTGTATGGGCATAGAGGGCCTCTTCAAGTGTCAAGCGTTGTTCTGGCATCAAGCCTTGAGGCGGTAGCCCATCCCAGGTCTGGCGGTGGACTGCGTAATGCAGACTCTCCAATGGTGTTACATTGACCACTACGGGTGTGTCGGTTCCAAAGGCCAGAGTTGCACCTTGCTTCAAGAATTCCTTAAAAGGAAACATGTGCTTAGCACGTTCAGGTCCTACTTCTTCATCCAAGCTATCATAGCCTACCATCAGGTGGCTTGGTTGAACAGAAACCACTAGCTGCTCTTGGGCCACTAGGTCTAAATCAGCCCAATCCATTACTTCTAGGTGCTCAATGGTGTGGAATTTACCTAGACTGAGGGGAAATTTGGCTAGGGCTTCCTTGTAATAGGTCAAGGTCAACTCAATGGCCCGGTCACCAATGGCATGAATTCGCATCGGCCAATCTTCTTGGCTAGCAGCTAAGATAAGGTCATGCTGGGTCTCAATCGGGATTAAGGGCCCACCCACATCTCCCGGGTAATAGGGCTCCGGATACTCTGACTTGAGATAGGCTGTATGAGAAGACGTCACGCCGTCAAAAAACTGCTTGACCCCACCCATTTGTAGCCAAGGGCCACGATAGCGCTGATAGAGTTGGCGCAGAGGCTCACGATTGGCCCGCATAGCTGGGAAGAAGCTGAGACGCAGAGGGACCTGGGCCAGGGCGCGTTCATAGAGTTCCGGATAGACCATATCATCCGGACTCTCACCTGTAATGGCGACATCCCCTACCGCCGTTACCCCCATAGCATGAAGGTGACGACTAAAATCTTGCATTGCTAGAACTGCTGCTTCATGGAAGCGTCGGAAGACCTCCGTCTGATAGTAGACTGCAGCAGCTTCTAGGAAGGTGCCCGTTAATTGGCCATCTGCCTCATCAACTAGAGCCTGGCCTGACAGGGTCACAACATTATCAGGATTCAAGCCCAAAGCCTCCAAGGCTGCGGTATTGAGCCAAATAGAGTGGGCATCGCCGGACAAGAGCATGGTAGGCTCCGAACAGTAACGGTCAAGCGTGCGACGATGGGGTTGCTGAGACGGTTGAAACTCGCTAGCATACCAACCAATGCCTAAGCGCCAACCCTGACGTATAGGTAGCTCCTGGGCTTGCCGTGCGACTATTTCAGGAGTCGTCCCCCCTACTTGCCCCAAAATCCCCGCTTGAATCAAGCTAGAAGGATAGAAGTGGACATGCGCATCAATAAAACCAGGTAGCAACATTTGCTGACCTAGGTCCTTGAGCGGCAAGTGCTTGAGTGATTCTGGCACTAGAGCCTCAAGATTAGCATGGCTTCCCATCGCTTCTTGATTATCCGGCTCATAGACAGCCGTAATTCGTTGGTCACGAATTTCCACAAGGGCTGGCCCGATGGTCCCCTTAGTCGGGTTATAGAGGGCCTGTGTCTTCAATAGATAGTGCATTATTTCCTCCTATAAGGCCATCTTGAAGCCTAAGAATTGTTCGTTAAATTCCTTAATGACATCCGCCGGTAGGAACTCGTAATGTTCGAGTTGTTGCAAGATCTCAGCAGGCGGATTGAAGGCGGGGTTGTCCAGCGTCTCTTGAGGCAGTAGATACTTGGCTGACTCGTTTGGCGTGGCGTAACCTACATATTCTGCGTTTTTAGCGGCATTTTCTGGTCTTAGCATAAAATTAATGAAGGCATAGGCACCGGCTTCATTTTTACTAGTGCTAGGAATAGCGAAATTATCTGTCCATACAGCCGAGCCGTCTTTTGGCACGATATAAACAATATTAGGATTGTCCGCTATGACACTAGCAGCATCGCCGGAATAACCCATGCCAATCGGCGCTTCGCCTAAGCGCATGAGTGGTTTAATTTCATCGGTCAAGACTGCTCGAACATTAGGAGCCAGTGCCTTGAGGTAGGTACCGGCAATGGCTAACTCCCCTGGATCTTGGCTGTTAAGCGAATAGCCACGCGCCTGTAAGGCCATCCCCAGAGTCTCGCGATGGCCATCTAGGACTAGGATGGAATTCTTAAATTCTGGTTTCCATAAATCCGACCAATTCTCAATCGTGGCTGGGTCCACTTGCTCTGTATTGACCATGATCCCAAAGGTCCCCCAGAAATAAGGCAAGCTATACTGGTTACCTGGATCAAAAGCATGGTTAAGCAACCAAGGTGTTAGATGCTCTGTACCTTCTAAGCGGCTATAATCTAGCGGTTTAAGTAAGTTCTGATTTTTAAGACGCGCAACAATCGACTCGCTAGGGAAGACTAAATCATAGGGCGTCCCACCTTGCTTGAGTTTGGCTTCCATGGCGTCATTGGAATCAAAGGTCTCGTAGATGACCCGATAATTGCTTTCTTCTTCAAAGGCAGTGATCAGTTCAGGATCAATATAATCCCCCCAGTTAAAGATATAGAGGGGCTGACGTTCCACCCCTTGGGCGGTTGTTTGAAGGGACTGCTCCAAATGATGGCGTATCCCCCACAGGGCAGCCATTACCCCTACCAAAATCACTAATCCTTGTACCAAACGCCGCACTGCGCGTCCCCCTTTCTAAACCGGATTCATTCACTTCTTTCATTTTATCATAGTCGCCAGTCCACTACTAGCCCTGTTTTTCGGCCTTAGTAGCGGAGGCCTTAAACGTTCGGCTTTTCCTAGCTAAGCTATCAAAAAAGGCGCCCTACCATTCAGTAGAGCACCTGATACTTAAGTGTTTTGGGCCACTTGCTCCATAAAGGCAAGGGCTTCTTGATAACCGCCACTGGCCTTAAAGCTCTTGGCCACACGTCCCGCTGCATCACGATAATGAGGCTCTTCCAAAACGGTTAGGACGGCATGCCGAATGGTGACTGGTGTCATGAGCTTGAGCCAGTAACCGGCTCCCAGTTCAGCAGTCCGTTTGGCTACGGCTCCTTGTTCAGGCGTTTGGGGGCAGAGAATAAGGGGTACCTGATGATAGAGCCCTTCTGAGGCAGAATTCATACCACAATGGGTAATAAAGACGTCCGCAATGGCCAATACCGCCATTTGATCTACTCGATCGTGAATTTCTATATGGTCAGGCAAGCCCTGCCAGTCGCTAAGCTCACTCTGGCCTAAAGCTATGATGACTTGATAGTCCGGCAAATCCCTAAAGGCCTCTATTACGGCATGATAGAAGTCCTCATTATGAACGACTGTCCCCAAGGATACGTAGATGGTCTTGGCTCGTGTCTTAGGATAAGGTTTTTCAAACGGTCGAATTGACGGTCCAATAAAGCGATAGTTGGAGCCAAAACTATCCCAACATGGTTGAAAGTAAGGGGAAGTATAGACCATGGTAGGGGTAGCCTCATCATTTTGAATTAGGTCTAGGACACTACCAATTTCATAGCCTCGCTCCCGCAAGCGATTGAGCTCGCGATTAATACTTGGCATGGACCAGAGCAATTTCAATAAGGCCCAGATACTCTGCCTCATATAACGTGAGGAGTCCTTATTGAAGGCAAAGGTCGTGTTGGAGCAAACATAAGGTAGACCCAATTTCTTAGCCAAGAGCTTGGCCCAAGTTGCCATCGAGTCCCCCACAACTAGATCCGGTTGGAGTTCTTTCAAAGCCTCTAGAGCTGGACCTTCCATAGCCAAGGTAGATTGGACTAGCAAATGTGTGGCAAAAGCCAAGTCCTTGCCTGAGCGGTCTGAGCTCTCACGCTCATCTAGCCCCAAGTCAAAATCTCCATAGTCATCGCAAGCCACAAATTGAGCACCTGTCGCCTGAATGGCTTGTCTGAAGCGCTCAAAGGAAAAATAAGTTACTTGGTGCCCGGCCTCCACCAGATAGCGCACCAACCCCAGAGTCGGATTGGTATGGCCTTGAGCTGGTATACAGAACCACGCAATTTTCATTCTTATCACCTCATTTACAAGACAAGAGCAAATAATAGAGACAATATATTAATCCTATTATAACATGGTGCCCCGCTAAACCCCAATAAAATTACCCTAGCCAAAATAGACAAACACCACCCTATGCTAGGCTGCATAGGATGGTGACTGACTTACTTATGGGAGCCGATTGCCCCCCGCTTTATAGATACGATACCAGTCCTCACGACTGACGTCAATGCGACAGGCTTGCGCCAAATCCACTAAGCGCCAAGGCTGCATGGAACCCACTAAGACTTGCATTTTAGCAGGATGGCGTAGAATCCAAGCTAGAGCCAAGGCATCCGAGCTGACACCATAGCTTAAAGCCAAGCTAGCTAAACAATCCCTTAAGTCCTGATAGTCTGGATGTAACATATAGGGGCCTTGGTGTAAATCCACTTGGAAAGGCGACCAAGCCTGAACGGTTACCTGATGAAGGCGACAATAATTGAGGACATCACCATCACGATTGATACTTTCCGAGTCTTTGGTGTTGACATTCAAGCTAGCATCTAAAAGCACCGTGTGGGCTGGCCCAAATTCCAACTGATTGACAATGAGGGCTTGATCTAAGTAAGAAGACAAGAGACTTATTTGTCCTGGATTCTGGTTGCTGACGCCAAAGTAGCGGACTTTACCCGACTGATGAAGGTCATGGAAGGCCTCGGCTACTTCTTCTGGTTCCATCAAGGCATCTGGCCGATGCAGGGCCAAGACGTCTAGGTAATCTGTTTGAAGTCGCTTGAGGCTGCCTTCCACCGCTTGGATAATGTGGGCTTTGGAGAAATCGAAATGGTAGTTAGACCAGACATCGGCCAAGCCACATTTGGATTGGATTAAGAGGTCCTGGCGAGCTAGGCCGAGGCCTGTCCAGGCTTGGCCAAAGCGTGATTCAGATTGACCCTTGCCATAAATATCAGCATGGTCGAAGAAATTAATCCCTAGGTCCTGGCAGGTTGCTAGGACCTTTTGGCTGTCAGCCAAGCTTAGGCTATCCATACGCATACAACCTAAGGCAATGGCACTTGCCCCTGCTAGCCGACCTCCTAAGTTTAAGGTCTTCATGCCTCAGCCTCCCCTTCTTCTGGACGATAAACAGCCTGATCTACTAAATTCAAGCTCTCTACTGGCACCGACTCCGTCTCAAAGACCACGAACTCGTTGTGAGCCTTGAGGAAGCCTGACGGAACATAGAGGTATTGGATAGGCCCCTGAGACCAGTAACGGCCAAGGTTGAAGCCATTGACACAGACGCAACCCTTACCATAGGCAGAGCAATCAATAAAGGTATCCTGAATCTGATCCATCTCAACCTCGAAGCGATAGAAATGGGGACTCTCTGCTTGTGTAGGTCGCGGACCTTCATGGTAGCTAACCGCTGCTAGCATGTCTGGCTTGAATTCTAGAGCATATTGTCTGAAGCCTTTGCGGAACTGGTGGTTAATCATAACTCCGCCCTTAATACCCTTAGATTGGGTTGGAC
The DNA here is from genome assembly GCF_963520105.1 of uncultured Abiotrophia sp. Classification (NCBI taxonomy): domain Bacteria; kingdom Bacillati; phylum Bacillota; class Bacilli; order Lactobacillales; family Aerococcaceae; genus Abiotrophia; species uncultured Abiotrophia sp. The sequence continues at coordinate 104,734 of NZ_CAUQPN010000004.1, read as the reverse complement.
TATTGAGTTTGAAGCCGTAATTGACGCGCCCCATATTTTCTACCAAGACATCAACTTGAGCAGTGGCCTGGTCGGTATCAAAGAGCACTTCATCACCAATGTCTTCTCGGTATTGGGTCACGAGATGCTTGCCTTGGATAAAGACTTGAACCCGGTCATGAGCATTGATGATTTTAAGTCGTTCCGGATGGCCGTGGTGTGCGACCCGCGTCCGATAGAGAGTATAACCATAGTGTTGGCCCAAGGCTTCCATGGCTAGCGGGTAGTCCACTTCTTGGCCGGTTCCTAACTGGTCGGCGACTTCTAACAAGTCGGCCCAGCCAAGCACTGGATAGGTGCCATAGGCTCTAGCCTGGCGGCTACGCGGCTCAAACTGAGGTAAGTCTGGGAAAAGCTCATGGGTCACCCGCTGAACTGCATAATATTTGGCAGTTGGTTGGCCCCATTCATTAATTGGGGCATCGAAATCATAGGAAGTGACCTGCGGGAGATCCCGATGCTTGCGCGCAGAACAGCCATTAATAAAGCCAAAGTTGGTCCCGCCTCGCAAGAGGAAGAGGTTGACACTGCCGACAGCCATCATTTCCTTAACATCATGGGCCAAGTCCTCTGGGTCACGGCGGACAATAGGCTCATTCCAACGGTTGAACCAACCATCCCAGAACTCCGTGCACATAAGTGGCCATTGCTTGCCATGACGGTCGAAGAAGGCTTGGAGGGCTTGGGTATTGCCCGGTGCATCCGAGCCGAAGTTACCGGTGACAAAGATATCATCTTCAATCAAGGTGCCGGACTCTAGCGCTTCAATCCAGGTGCCATCAGAGGTAAAGAGTGGCACATCTATCCCCCGGTCACGCATCATTTGGGCCACGGCCCGTAAATAGTCTTTGTCTTCTGCATAGGAACCATACTCGTTTTCGACTTGCATCATCAAGATGGGGCCCCCATGAGTGAACTGATAAGGTACTAGCTGTGGTAGGAGCCAATCATAATAAGCCGCTACCTTGGACAGAAAGGCCTGATCATAGGTGCGATATCGCATGCCAGGATAGTTGAGCAACCAAGCAGGAAGGCCCCCAAAATCAAACTCCGCACAAATATAGGGACAGGGGCGGACAATCAAGTGCAGTCCCATACGGCTGACTAGGTCAAAGTAGGCTTTGAAATCCAGCATGCCGTGGTCTTCAAAGACTCCTTCATGAGGCTCATGCAAATTCCAAGGGATGTAAGTCTCGACGGTATTGTAACCTAGCGCCTTGAGATTGTAGAGGGTGTCTTCCCATTGATCTGGATGCAGACGGAAATACTGGATTGCTCCTGACAAGATTTTGAAGGACTGACCATCTAAATAGAATTGGTCGCGAATTTCGAACTGTGTCATGCGCCCATCTCCTGTTGTTTATCAGCAATCTTAACGAATGGATAGTAGACGGCAGTGGAAATCCCGATATTAATTAAGGACAGGACAATAGCCCGCCAGTCAAAGGCTGTTGCGAAGAAACCATAGAGGACAGGTGGCATTACCCAAGTTACGTTCTGAGTAACCGGTGCTACCAAGCCCATCGTTGTCGCAAAATAAGCCACTGTTACCATCAGCACTGGGCTGAGGACAAATGGGATGAACATAATTGGGTTAAGAACGATTGGCACCCCGTACATGACAGGTTCCCCAATGTTAAAGACCATAGGGAAGATCCCTAACTTAGCCACTTCACGCAAATGACGACTACGTGCCATCCAGAGAATGGATATAGCTAAGCCAATGGCATCGAACCAGACAAAGGCACCGAAGGAGTTATCTGTCCATAGATAAGGAATAGTGGTACCAGCGCGGTAGGCTTCTAAGTTGGCTAGCATGGTCACCCCGAAGAGACTGGACATAACAGGCGCCAAGACGTTGCCGCCGTGGAGGCCGAAGAACCAGAAAATCTTGTTTAAGATGACAATAATGAGGACAGCCAAGAAGCTTTGCGACATATTAAGCAGTGGCGCTTGTAAGACCTTATAAACCCAGGTAATCATCAATTCGCCGGTCAATTGATTGAAGGCATAGGTGGCAATGGCGACTACATACATGGCAATGGCTGCCGGAATGATGGATAGGAATGGCTTAACGATAGCAGGTGGTACTGAATCTGGCAACTTAATGGTCCAGTTCCGATTCATGACCTTACAGAAGATGATAACTGATACGAAACCAATGATAATCCCTGTAAAGTAACCCTTGGCCCCGATTTGGTCTAGCGGAATGGCATTACGTACCGTAACCGCTAATTCCTCCCCTTGAACTGCTACACCTTGTAGCTTATCGCCCAGAAGTCCAGCTAAGGCCTTAGAGTCAACATTTTCTAGCTTAAAGTTCTGCGTTACCGTATTGGCAATGGTAATGACGTAGGAAGCAACAGCCACCAAACCAGCGGAGACCGTATCCACCTTGTAAATCTTGGCGATATTAACACCAAAGTTAAAGAGAAAGAGAAAGACAACAATTGGGATAGACCCTTTGAAGAGGATGTAGTTGATATCAATCAACCAACCAAAAGTCTGCGGGATGAAGGTATTGCCAAATTGGCCAGGTAAATCCGCCAAAAAGGCATTAATCATGAGAGCGAATGATCCGGCCATAATAACCGGCATGGTCCCAATAAAGGAATCCCGAAGTGCAACAAGGAACCGTTGGTTCCCGACTTTGTTGGCGATAGGCATCAGACGCTCTTGCCAACGATCGACTAAACTTGCCATGATAATTCCTCCTTAAAATCTTTACATAAATTAATTAAAACCTCGGTTTGGATGTCTACCAACCTAGCTCGGACTGCTCCTCAGCCACTTATTGGGGTAAGACTTGGTAGACTTCGATTAATTCCTGAGCTAAATCGACAAAGGCGATACTGGTCATGAGATGATCCTGACCATGAATCATAAAGAGACTGAAGGGCTGCTCAATCCCTTGCGCTTCTTGAGCTAAGACTCCGGCCTGGGCGTGATGGGCTTCTAAGAGGGCTGCTCGAGCCGCTGCCATTCGCTCCGTCGCGCCCTGGAAATCTCGCTTCTTAGCTGCTGCCATGGCTTCGATGGCACAGGACTTGGCTTCACCGCCATACATAATCAACTGCATGGCTACTTCTAATGCGGCTTCTTGTGACATAGGCTTGCTCCTTTATCCCATGAGACTTGCGGCTAAGGCCAGGACCTTATCGCCTTTCATCATGCCATAATCTGTCATGGGGATGACTTCCACTGGGATGCCACGGGCTGACAAGTCAGCGGAAAATTCGTTCTTCAAATAGCGGACTTGGGGGCCTAACAATAAGACATCTACTGCATTGTTTTGGAGATATTCCTTGGCTTCTGGCACTGGCACAGCAAAAATATGGGCATCTAACCCTTGATCTTGCGCGGCCTTTTCCATCTTGGATACCATGAGACTGGTCGACATACCAGCGGCACAGACTAACATGATTTGCTTGGTTTCCATTTACAACACCCTTTCCTTAAAATTCGAAAGAAAAAATAACCGGTCCCTATTATTTTGAAAATGTAAACAAGCAGGCGTGAACGGAACCGATTCTTAATTTATTATTTACTTTCTATTACTATTATAGGGTTGAAAGGGCTTTTTGTCAACGTTTACATTTGAGGCTATGCTTATTTTTTGTTATGATATTCGAGAGGGAGTGATTATCCATGACGTTAACTAAAAAACAAGCCGCCTTAAGGGCCACCATCTTAGATAAACTATATGCAAAAGCACCACTATCACGTATTGATATTGCCAAAGAAACAGGCATAACGCCTGCTACCACGGGGGCTATTATCGGGGATTTAATTCGCCAAGAACTCGTCTATGAAGTTGGGGAAGCTGAAGATGATACTGTAGGCCGGAAAAAAACCTTACTTAGTCTTATGCCCCATCGTGCCTACTATCTAGGTATCGAAATCTCTGAAAAATACTTAGCCTTGGTCATTACAGATAATCTTGGCGAAATTCAAGCCAGCGACTATAGCATGACCTTCCAACAACTAGGTAACTACCCGACTAGCGCTGACTTAGCCGACTTCATTCATCAATTTATAGGGCAACATCCTGACTTTCCCTTGACCGCCATTGGCGTCGGGCTACCGGGCCACGTGGACTTCGACTTGAGTCCCTATATTCAATCCAACAATCAGCATTGGCAGAATCTCAATCTGGAAGAGCTAGCCCAGGCCTTTAGCCTGCCGGTTTATTTTGATAATAAGTCTCACTGCTTGACCCTGGCCCAAAGACTTTATGGCCAAGATGACAAAAACGATCATAATTTTATCGTCTTCCATGTCGCTAACGGTATTCATTGTTCCTATATGTATCAAGGGCAAATCTACGGGCGTCAGAACTTCCTGATTGGCGAAATCGGCCATACGATTTTAAATCCACAAGGGGAAGCCTGCACCTGTGGTAAACGGGGTTGCCTGCAAGTCTATGCTAGCGAATCTAGTCTAATCGCTAAGGCCCAAACCCTCTATCGGGTAGCTCAATCCACCTTCCTGCCTAGCCTAGTAGCAGAAGCAGAGGCAATCACCCTGGCTACCATTATGGATGCCTGCGCCTTAGGCGATACTAGCTGTCTCCAATTGATTCAGCAGGCCTGTCACCACCTGTCAATCGCCCTATCCAATCTCAGTCAGCTGATTGACAGTGACGCCATCTACCTTGACGGCCAGTTCTTCTCCTATCCACTAGTCGACACCCTCTTGCACCAGGAGCTAGCGGCTACCACCCCGCTCTTCCATAAGCAAAAGAAAATACGGCTCATTCCCCTGGCCTATAGCCCACTCAATATTGCGCGGGCAGCCACTAGCCTCTGTGTCAAAGCCAGCTTCTTATCAGCATAAAAATAAGCGGACCTCCTACTAAAGCTTGTAGAAGGTCCGCTCTTTTATTGCCTTAATTAGCGGTTAATGGAACGCGCAATCATGGAAATGGTATGTCGTTGACCGCGAATTGCCTTGCTGAGGGCAAAAATGTTCTCTACAGGAGCCAAACAACCATAGCCAGAGTCCCCAATGTGCTGGATGTCTACCCCACAAATCTTATTGCGGATAGCCATCTGCTTAATGGTGTCGGTATCCGAGCTTTCTTGGCTAGTTCCAATGGCGCTCATCACTAGAGCCCCTGCTTGATGGGCTCGCTGAACAATGGCCTTGAGATCCGCCTCATCGAAGCCTGGCACACTGCCTACAGCCGGCGCCAAAATAATATCGGCTCCAGCCTCAATGAATTGGCTGACCGCTTCTAAGTCTGCAACAGGCTCGTCAACCCCTGCCCCATGCATCTTCCCCGCAATAACCAAGCCAGAGAAGTGCTGCTTGGTTAGTCGGATGGCCTCCGCTATGGTATGATTGGTCACACCAGTCCCAGGATTACCCGTCAAACAGATAAAATCAAGACCAAAAGCTTCGGCCGCCTGTAGCGATGCCACATTGACCTGGCGCCCAGTCACTAATTCTTGCCGTTCTTCATTCATCTTAGCGTTAAGATCGACAGGCTCCAAATTGACGCCAATCGGGCGGCCCACCAGTCGATGGAGCTCGGCGACAAAATTGGGTGCATCAGGATCAATAGCAAATATAACGGGGTTTAGTAAGTCTACCCCATTTAGTAAAATGAGATCCGCCCCAAAAGCGCGAGCCATCTCTGAGTTGGTAATATCCCCAATGTAGGACTCCTTAAAGCCCACATTCTCAGACAAAATCACTCGACCTTCACTAGCCTTAATACTCTGTTTTAGTTCTGCTGCTGACATGGCCAGAATTTCCGACGTGTTGGCACTAATCAAACGTTTTACCATGTGAATCCTTCTTTCTATTATTTCTTAATCAGAACAACCCTAACACTTGATTACGCCTTTTTGTTTACATTTTGTTATTAATTAGTATAGCATGATTCGTCAGTTATGTAAACGGTTTATGTTTTTAGGGGGCGCTAGTCTTGATGTAACTATATCGGGTCAATTTTATACGCCGAGTTCGGGTTAACCCGAACTCACCATAAAATCGTGACCGCTTAAGAAAATTATATTCCAGGAGCATTTTCCTCATTATATAAGCATTAGTCGAAATAAATTCTGTTCAAAACGCCTTTTAAAAAATCCGTTGAATTGACTTATAAAATCTGCTAATCATTAGGCACTTAAGCTCCTAGTTTATTCACCCTATATGGACAAAAAGGTTGGGCCTAAACCCAACCTTTAGTTTTAATCCATCTTTCGAATCATCTTCCGAGTTTTAACCAAATGCTCCTTGGTTGCATGGAATTGGCGTTGAGCCACCCCATAGTAAAGCAAATCGGTAATAATCAAAGATCCATCTCGGGAAGTAACAGAGCCTAGGCGAATTTCTTTTTCGTCTTGGGGGATGAAAAGGCAAATATCAGCAAGACTGACGAGGGGCGCCTTGAGATTATGTCCCGTGATAGCGATTATTTTGGCACCCTGCTCCTTAGCAAGGTAGGCCATTTGATTGACACTATGGGTGCTACCACTATAACTAACTACCAACACCACATCGCCAGGCATACAGTGCGCCATTTGCGCCATTAGTATATGAGTGTCACGATCATAGGTGACTGGACGATTAATTCGCGTCAACTTATGAACTAAGTCCATGCAGACTACACCACTGCCTCCAATTCCACAGAGAAAGAGGCGATGGGCGCTAGCCATCCAATCAATGGCTTGCGCAAGATCTGTTTCATCTATGAGCTCATAGGTCTGACGTAGATTCTGTTCTAGGATACTTTGGGTCTTATGGATGAGCTTAGACAGACAATCTTTAGGATCTAAAAAGAGATCCACCTCAGGCATTTCCTCATCAGTCCGGTCCTGTGCCAAGTCCAATTTTAAGGCAGGCAAGCCTTTATAACCCATCTTCTTAGCAAAGCGAGTCCAGGCCGCCCCTGATGTTCCAGAAGCAAAACCTAACTCCACAGTATTCATATCTAACACTTCATGCCGGTGCTCCAGTATATAGCGACCGATCATCTGTTCAGTCGCTGTCATTGATCCTAGGGCACTTTTGATCTTGGTAATACAACTCATACGATTCTCTCCTTTGTTATACCAAACACTGAATCCTACTTTCCATGATAGCCACGCCTAGCCCATTTTCGCCTACAGTATATCACAATAAATCGCTTACAGCAACTAGCTTTCCCTATGTTTATTCACAAACAGAGAGAGATTTTTGTCATTATCCAAAAGAAAACAGGCTCTAATAGCCTGTTTTTAGCTGACTAATTTTACATCATAGACATACTTTGCATTCTTCTCTATCCACACTGTTTATTTTGTAGCGCCTTTTTACCCAGACATTTCGCTAGCCATAGGCTTTGCGCCGACAAATAGGCAAAAGGCAAGTACAAGACCAGGCTTCGCCAATAAGCAGGCCCGACCCCCACGCCGCCTCGCATCATGAGCCAATAGAGAAAAGGATAGCAGAAGAGCAGAAGATTGACTCCGGCGAGCCCAAGATAAAGTCGCCAGGTCTGACGATGACGAGCTACTGTCGCTAGAATCGCGCCCAAGAATAAGCAGCCATTAAGAACCGATGCTTCACGCCAATCCAAATTGTTAAAGCCAAAACGCAAATTATTCAATAAAGGGACTAGGAAATAGAGCAACATCCCCGTCTGTAAGTAAGCCAAGCCTAACTGATGACGTTCCAAGGCTACTTGCTTCTTGTTTCGAGCCCTTTCTGGTTTAGGCCAAGCTTGGGCAAAGTTCTTAAGGCGATGGCTCCAAAATAGTGAAGCGAGGAAGAAGACGCCTGACCGAATCATCAAGTCGACTTCGTAGGCAGTCCTTAGTTTTGTACTTCCTTGTCCTGGCACAAGCAGCCCCATCAGCAGACGCCCCCAGAGCACAACTAGCCCTAGCCACTCCAATCGATAGGCCCATCGCATGATAGCCCCAGATTGAAATAACCAGGCCATCCAGGTGACTGCCATAGCTAGTAGCCAGGCAGCAAAAGGCAAGTTAATGAAGTCCCAGTTAAAGATGTTCTGGTATATCCATAAACCGGCCAGCACCTTGAAGGCTAAAAACAAGGCAAAGGCACGGTCCTGGCGTGCTTTATCTACTATTGGCTCCATGGCAGGCTCTCCTTTCCTCTAGTTTCCTTTATTATAACAGACTCTCCAAAAGGCGTCATTAACCGACTAGCTCAAAAAAGCGCGGACTAACCCGCACTTTCTCATATTAGTTCTTAATTCTTGTCTGGCACAAATGCAAGCCAATCTGCATCCAAATACCAGCCATCTGGAATGGCCTGACTGTCTGTTTCATGATAGCCTATTTGACCACGAAGGGTTAGGACTCCTTGCCAACTGCTGATAGCCTGTGGGACTTTCCCCTGAACGAGTACTCGCAGAACTTTAGCTGTGGCTTCCCCACCAGTAGACTGACTGAAAGTCAACCAGTAAGCATCCCCTACTTGTCCTAAAAAGCCCTTCTCATTAGTGGTCATTTGACATTCAATCAATTGGCCCCTTAAGGTCTCTGCTTGGGTCAATACTTGGTCTAAATCTTGTAACTGATAGGCCTCTGCCCCTTGGTAGCGGGAAGTGACGCCAAAGACATAGCCTTTGACGCTAGCCTTGAGCTTCCATAAAAGTAATAGAGCTAGTGCCGGTAGTCCTATCAAGAATAATACAGACAGTCCTAGGTTAAAGATTACTTTCATCCAGGTCTCGTAATAGTGCAAATTATGAAAAATCGGAGCCGCTACAAAAGGCCAAATCCCCATCAGGAGATAAACTACATCTAAAATCCAGGCAAGCTTAAGCAAGTCCGAGCGATGATGGCGGTAGCCCCACCATGTTAAGTGGATTGTCGCTAACCATAAGGCAATTACTAACAGATATGTCAGTCCAAGGAAATATTGCAAACGCATAACGACCATCAGCCATCCTTTAACGAAGAGATAGCCTAATAAAACACGATCAAGCGATTTAGTCCCCATGGTTGTAGCTAGCTTTAATCGAGACTCCCGCTTGCTAAGTTCACGTCCTACTAAAAATTGCTGATAGGCACAATAAAGCACTGGCACTACTGGAATATAGAGAATTGTGCATATGGCTAAGAAAGCGATAGGGTGGAAAAAGACGGATAACTCTCGAATATCATGGCTTGCAAAGAAATGAATTACGATACCGGCATTGGTCGCACCCGCTAAGTAATGACACCAAGCTTGCTTTGATTTATAGCCTAACCAGGTTAATACTAGTGGTAATAAAAAGATGAGTTCCTCCAACAATAGGTTCCACAAATCACTCTGCCCAATCCGTCCGACCATGACAGAACCAAAGACAACTCGGCTAAGCCGGAATAAAAGATAAACCAGTTGGCATTCCAGCAACCAACGTTGCTGATTAGATACTGACCTGTTAACTTGCATATGTTTTCCTCCTCTTAGGGATATTTAATCTTACTGACTTTGCCTCGTTAGAACTAGGCAAGACAGCAATGTATGTAGACTGCGATAGCACTAATATAAAGCGCACTACTATGACAGATAGAATTCTTAAAACGGAATTATCATGAAACCTTCGAAATCAGCTTGGTGATCCTTCTTGTTTTCTTCTGTCATTAGGCCCCTCCTAATCTTGCGATTGATGCCTGTATCTCTTAGTTTCCAGTTCATGTAACCAAACAGCCCTTGCTTCATCGAAACGGTTCTTGGCGCCTAGGAGTACTAGCCAGATTATGATAGGGATAATCAATAGTATCAGGATAAGGCCTTGGCTTGCCCATAAAATATATGGGAAAAATAAGATTCCAAGCACCCCTAAGCCTACTTCTAGACTGGTCAAAACTAAATCCAGTTGGTAGCCTCTTTTGAAGATTGTCGTATCATGATCTTTCCACGCAATCATCAACCAATAGAAAGCCAATAGGCGCCCAACATATACAAACCCAAGTACAAATGCGAACGACATTAAATCTAAGCCTGTTATCAACGTTAATACTCGCAAAACAGTGTACAAGGTCATGTAAAGGTTAAACTTGGACTGGCGCCCCTTTTTACTCTCGTCAATCAATGCATGTGCCTCCTTAACTTACAATTAAGCTTATATTACTAGTCCATAACTAAACAGCCAATCTGACTAGTCTGAATCAAAACGGCGCTTGGCTCCAAATAAAACGAGCCAGATAACGATTGGAACCACAAATATCAGAGGCATCTGCCAGGATGATATTAATGCTCCAAGCGCATATGGCCATATTATTAAGAATCCTAATAACCAAGGTAAAAGTTCAATCCCAGTCAGTATCGTATCTATCAGAAAGCCTGCCTTGAAATAGATATCCTTATTGCCTATCCAACCTCTCATTAACAAATAGAAAGCTAGTAGCCTACCAAAATAGATAGTCGCAAAAAGTGGAACAAACGGGTGAAAAGTGAATAAAAGATGTCCTGTCATAAAAGTCAGTATTCTCATGATAGTATACCAAAACATAAAATCATAAAAGTGCGGTTTATGATGACGTGTCTTTTTCTCTGACATTAGGACTACCTCCTACTTTTCCTTCTGGGTATCGATTTAAGTTAACTAGCATAATAATACCAGTCACAAAAGTAATGACTCTTAATGCGGTATAAATAGACATGTATCTTTCAAAGCCTGGTTGGTGGCTTTGCTTGACTTCTTCTGTCATTCTCCTTACCTTACAGTCTGTCCTAACCAACCTAATGACGTTAGGCCTTTAATTAATAGACTATTAATATGGCATCATTATACCAAAGTTCTCAAAGCTTGGTAAAGCTTTCGCTTCATTCATTCTTACTAGATTTAACCCTATACACCCGATAAAAACCTGATAAATCAATATTTCAACTGCTCACATCTTATATTTTGTCAACTTTCTGCTGACTTTTGGATTTTGAATGTTTCGTCCATCAAAACACCCCTTAAAAATAATAACCGAGGCTAAATTCATTGTAATTTAGCCTCGGTTAAATTATTTTATAGCCTCTACATAGAAGAGCCTACCTACAAAATCCTTCGTTACTTGAGGGTAGAGATAAAAACCTGCCTTCATTAACTCTGCACCACTTGCTTCAAATGATTGGAAGCCTGACTCTACTCCACTGTTATTAGAATTTGAGTCATCACATGCCGATTCAGTTAACGCCATCGCTTCAGCTTCTGGTCCTCCTTCTTCTTTTGCAAGGGTGGCACCCCAAGCACCTTCGCCTAGTACTTGGGTCACACGATATTGACATTCTGATTTCAGACCTTCTAGTTTAAGCACTTGCAATGGCTGCGAAGCCTTTCTTAATACTTGGAAGACCATGACCATAGATTCTGTCTGAGAATCATTGGTCAAACTCCAAGCAGTAAGGTTCCCATCAGCTTCAAAAGGACTAAGTAAACGATGGAAAGTCCCTTGTTGGAAAAGAGTCCGATGGTTTTTATAGAATGCAACTTGATCCTTTATTTCGGATTGCTCAGATTTTGTTAGCTTAGTAAAATCTAGCTCATAGCCAAATGCTCCATAGAAAGCAACTGCCGCTCGTGATGCTAGCGGTGTCTTACGCCCAGTTTGGTGATTTGGTACTGCTGAGACGTGTGCCCCCATCGCATTAGTAGGTACCATAAGAGAAGTTCCATACTGAATTTTCAATCTAGCTACCGCATCCGAATTATCACTAGTCCATACTTGTGGCATATAAGCTAATATTCCTAAATCAAAGCGCCCGCCACCACCAGAACAACTTTCAAAGAGTATTTCTGGATATCGAGAAGTAATACGTGACATTAAGGCATAAACCCCTAGCATATAACGATGAGTTATCTCTCCCTGTTGATCATAAGGAAAAGCACTTGAATAAACTTCACTTAAATGTCGATTCATATCCCATTTAATATAATTCAATCCAGTCTGCTCGATAACAGCTACCATTTGATGGTATATATGGTCTTGTACATCCGAACGAGACATGTCTAGAACATATTGATTTCTACCATAGGACTTAGCACGTCCTGGTGTATGGAGAGCAAAGTCAGGGTATTGCCGATAGAGCTCAGAATCTTCTGAGATCATCTCAGGTTCAAACCAAAGTCCAAACTGCATCCCTTTACTATGAACGTAATCCGCTAAACCTTTAAGTCCATGAGGCAGCTTAGTCTTATATTCAAACCAGTCGCCCAATGACGAATCGTCCCAATCTCGTTTGCCAAACCACCCATCATCCAAAACAAAAAGCTCAACACCTAAATCTGAAGCTGAGTCCACCATTGCATGCAGACGTTCTTCAGTAAAGGCAAAATAGGTGCCTTCCCAATTATTGATAAGTACAGGACGTTCTTTATCTCGGAAGCGAGCTGGGATGAGATGATTTTTAAGGAAATTATGAAATGCTTGTGACATACCATTTAGGCCATCTTCACTATAAGCTAGCACAACTTGTGGTGTAGCAAATTCTTGGTCGGGCTCTACTTTCCAGCGAAAACCTGTCGATTGGATTCCTGCTTGTAATCGTATTTGTTGATAGGGATCCTGTTCTACACTAAGTTCGTGGCTACCACTATATACCAACTGAACCCCTAGGGCTGCCCCTTGATTTTCCGTTGTGTTTGGCGATACCAAAGCCATAAACGGTGTTTGTTGATGACTACTAGTCCCCCGCTTACTATCATATACCTTACGGCCTCGGTGAACGGCTTCTCTCTCAAGCATTCTTTCGCGCCCCCAAGCGCCATTAAGTTGAATGATTTCAGATGGACGAGGTGATAGATCTAAACTAAAACTAGCCATACGCTCTATCGTTACCGGTTCTTCACTTTCATTTCGAAAGACTGCCCAACGAGTAATAATCGGATGATTCCTGAAAACTGTATAGTAGAGATCTACAAACCATGAGTGGGTTGGATCGCCCAAACGAACTTTCAGCGTTTCAGCCAGTTCACTTGAATCGACATAAGCATGCGGTAGCCCCTCTATAGATGAGGCCCCCTTTATAGTTTCATATGACTGATATCTAAAGTCTGTTACACTACTTCCGTCCATTTGCCGTAAGATTAAAGCCGGGTGACGATAATCGCCATGATTATATCCTGGAAATTCCTGTAAGATATTTCCTAATGACCAATCTCGTTTAGTTTTTTGATTTTGATCAACAAAGTCAACTTCAAAGTCCCTATGAATGACTGGGTAAGACAAGTAGTTAGAATATCGTGGCAATCGTGAGCCAAAATAGCAATGACTTAACACACCATATTCATCAACTTTCATAACATAAGAGATTTGGTCATTTTGAAGATGAAAGGTCTTATTTTTGTCGTTGTAATGTATCATCTAAACCCCTCCTTTATAATTTGCTACCAGTTGTTGCAATACCTTGAATAAATTGTCGTTGGAAGAAAACATAAATTAGCGCCATTGGCCATATTGCAAGTACTGATGCGGCCATCAAATGCGGATAGTTGACTGTGTAGGCGCCTTGTATCTTGGATAAAGCAGATGAAAGGGTCGCTTTATCTACCTGTGGATTAATGATTAGTGGCCACATTAAATCCTTAAAAGCGAATAGCGCTGTGAAGATACCTAAGGCAACCAGACCAGATTTTGCCAATGGTAGCATGATGGAAAAGAATATTTGTCCCACATTGGCCCCATCAAGAATGGCAGATTCTTCTAAGGATCGTGGTAGTCCCATAAAGAACTGTCTCAAGAGAAAAGTACCGAATGCTGAGACAATCCCAGGGAAAGCAAGCGCAAAAATCGTGTTACGCATGCCCATAGCATCTACCATCAGGTATTGCGGAATAATGAAAATTTGAGAGGGAATCATCATTTGGAAAAGCACCAATCCAAATAACAAATCTCTGCCTGGAAATTGCAGTCGAGCAAAGGCATAGGCTGCCATCGCTGAAAATAGCAAGCCACATACTAATCTGAAAAACATCATAGCTAGTGTATTAAAATATAGGACTGCAAAGTTATTATCTCGAATTACTTGCGTATAATTCTCAAAATGCCACTGGCTGGGCCAGAAGACAAATGGATCTAATTGAGTAGATTCCGTTACCGTCTTGAAGGAGGTCAGAACCATCCATAAGAAGGGTAACAACATAGATAGAGCTACTAGAATCAAAAATACATGAACTAGACCTTTTGATACCATCGGTTTTGACATAATTATCCCTCCATATAATTAACCCATTTCTTCTGGAGCCGAACTTGTATCACGGTAATTAGCATAATAATCGCCAATAACAATATGACAATAGTCGATCCATAGCCTTTATCACTATACTTAAAGGTATTATTATAGAAAAGGTAGACTAAAGAAACTGTTGAGTCATAGGCTGGACTGGTGTTAAGTATCATCATATAGATAGTATCGAAAACCTGTAAAGATGAAATAATACTTGTTACCAAAACAAAGAATATCTGTGGTGACAAGAGCGGCAAGGTAATCGAAAATAACTTTTTAATGGGTGTTGCTCCATCCATTGTGGCTGCTTCGTAATAATCTTTAGGGATTTCTTGTAACCCAGCTAACAAAAGTATCATGTTGTAACCAATGCTTCCCCAAATGCCAATGATGGCAACAGAGTACATAGCAAATTGCGGATCATCAATCCAGGCAATTGGACCAACTCCAAAATAACCTAATACATGGTTTATTAAACCAAACTGGGTATTGTATAGCCATTTCCATACCATGGTAATAGCAGCCGGCGCGGCAACCATAGGCAAGAAGTAAACTGAGCGATAGAAATTTCGCCCTTTAATTTTACTATTTAGAATAACCGCTAGAATTAAGGAAATAACGATAGTTGGTGGAACGACAAGTAGCATATAGCGTAAAGTGTTCCACGTTGCTTGCCAGACTTGGGGATCCGAAAATAGCTTCGCGTAATTTTTCAGGCCAATAAATTTATCGCCCTTTCCAAATGCGCCTGACTTATGAAAGCTCAAATAAAAGGTTTGAAAAATCGGAATGATATTGAGAATAAGGAGCCCCAGAATAGTCGGCGCAACAAAGCCATATGCCCATATCCAATCTTTCTTTTTAAACGAGTTTGACATTGATTTCACCGCCTTGCTTGCCTTTATAATATCTTCATATCTGAAGAGTGGGGCCACCTAACCTTTCAAGATAGCCCCACACAAACATTACTTATTAAGCACTACTCTTCCTCTTCTATAAGCTCGTTCATCGCTTTGGCTGCTTCTTCTGCAGCTTCTTTCACTGGTTTTTCACCTAGATATGCTGGCTTAAGAATTTCATATACTTTTTCTTCCCATTTTGTGGTTTCGTGTGTATATGGACGGATTTGAGCATCTTTGATTTCTTCTATGTATGACTTAAGGTTAAATTGCTTGTTAGTATCCACCCAAACATCAGAAGCACCTTCATAGGCGGAGATTGCAACCCCTAATTTAGAAGCCTTTTCTTGTACCTCTTTGCTGGACAGATAATTAACAAATTTCCAAGCCGCTTCTTTATGCTCTGTCTTAGCAGAGATAGCATTTGCTAAACCATTATAAATAGATACTCTCTTACCATCTTTGCTAGGCAATGGCACTACTTCCACCTTATCTTTAAGACTTTCATTACTGATAATGCTCCCAATCCGCCATGAACCAAAGAGAGCCATCGCTGCCTTATCATTAGCGAAATAATCCATGGCATCGCCAGTAGTTGGACTTAGGCCTTCTCGTCCAAAACTGAAATAATATTCTAACGCTTCAACTGTCTTTGGATCCGTGTAGCCAGACTTATTGTCAGATGTTAAAGCAGTCCCACCATTGGTATACATAAAATTATAAAAGCCTTCTTGGTTTGCTAGCATTGTAGCAATACCATAAATTTCCTTATCCTTATTAGTTAATTTCTTTGCGGCTTCTTTTAAATCATCCCAGGTCCACTTATCAGTCGGATAGGCAACACCCGCTTCATCAAATAACTTCTTGTTATACCATAATGCGATAGTGTCAAAGTCTTTTGGAATACCATACTGATGACCGTTGACCTTATAAATATCAACCAGACCTTGAGGGAATTTGCTAAGATCTAAGTTAGATTCCTTGATTAAATCATCCAGTGGCAACAATTGATCATTAGCACCGTATTTATAGATTTCATTTGAATGCATCCAGAATACATCAGGTAGTGATCCACCTGTCGCAGCAGCCTCTAACATTGTCCAATAGCCTTCCCATCCAGTTACCTGGATATCAACCTTAATATCAGGATTGGCTTTTTCAAAATCGTCTGCAATCTGTCTCAACCCCGGCTCTTGGCGTGAGTCCCAAATACCGTAAGTAATTGTTGTCTGCCCTTGTGCGGCCACAGAATCATGTACAAATAGTGTTGGAGTTACTACACCTAATACCAATAATAGGCTGAATATAAAGCTTGGCCAACGACGTTTATGTGCTGATAACATGATGAACACTCCTTATTTATTTGATATTTAAATTATACACTGGTAGATAGCGGTTTCATATCTTATAATGCCTAGTTTTTTATTTAAGAATGACGCATCATGTACGTACAACATATATTTTGTCTCTTTTCAACATATCTAAATTGACTATCCAAGCTAACTAGCATTATAATAGTATTATAACTTCTATCAGACGAGGTGATATCCATGTCCGAGCAAGAGTTTTACGTTTTCCATAATATATCTTCTGTTGATCTCTACCCCATTCAGTTTGGCAAGGAGAAGTGTGACCCCTGGCATCATTATGGGCCGACCCTGACCCATAATTACCTCTTCCACTACATCCTGTCGGGGCGAGGGAGCTTTCTTGAGAATGAGAGACATGAGGCCATTCAACTGGGACCAGGCCAAGGCTTTCTTATGCCCCCTAACACGGTCTGTTCCTATACGGCTGACCAAGACGATCCCTGGACCTATTGCTGGATTGAGTTCAATGGACTTAAGGCTGCTAATTTCATGCGCCAGGCAGGTTTGAATGCTAACAACCTGATTTTTACGCCTCATAAGCCCATGATTATTTCTAGTATCAAAGACACTCTAGAGACCATCATCCGCAATCACTCCCAGCATGAGTCCTTTCTGATTGCCCAGCTCTATCTCTTAGTTGATCATCTGATTCGCTTTTCCAAGCACAGTCCTCAGCAGCGTCCTAACGAGATTCACTCCTTCTATATTCGAGAGGCCATCCACTATATCCAGGACCACTATATGGACAATCCCAGCGTGGATCAACTGGCAGACATCTGCCACCTCAACCGCAACTATTTCACCCGACTCTTCAAACAAGAGCTCCACATGACACCTTCGCAGTTTATCTTGACCTACCGTATCAACCAATCCTGCGAGCTCTTGGCCTCAACTAATCGTTCCATTCGCGACATTGCCGAGCAAATCGGCTACAGCAATCAGTTCAACTTTTCTTCGGCCTTCAAACGTGTCAAGGGAATGACACCTATGGAATGGCGTCGGCGCTATCGTTAACTGAAGGTATGATGACATACAAAAATCCGCACTCAATCAGTGCGGATTTTTTTACATTCTAAGTTCTTGAACCAACCATGGGATCAGCATAGGTCAGTTGATAGATGACCAGTTCCTGAGGCGCTAAAGTAGCCTGCCAAATATGCTTTTCCGTCCGTTCCAAGCTTGCACGACCTGCGACTTGCATGAGGGTCTGGAGTTCGCCATCCCCCAAAACATAGGTTTGAGGTTGAGCTGTCGGATTACGTAGCGACAGAATGACACGACGCCCGTCATCACTCAAACAGCGATAGCCATACAACCCCGTATGGTCAGCTGGCTTATGGCCGATAAAGCGACTATTTTTAAGGCAATCGTCATAGTTATCCTGTACCCAGCGAATGGCCTCGGCATTGGCACGCCAACGTTCCTGGTCGAAGAGGTCGTAGGAATAATAGCACTCCCAGAAGGCATTACCGCGCGTCCCAATAAAGTAGAGATAGTCACGGAATTCACTGACACTGGCCTGGATAGGATGGTCTAAGAGCCCTGCAGTCGCCCGATGAGCAAAAATTGGCTCATGGTTATAGAAGTATTTCTGTGGCACTTGGATAGCTCGCTCGCGGATGAAGGCGTGATAGCGATCATCCCGATAGGTCATCATGCGGGCCAAATCAGTCTCCCCAAGTGAATCATAGCCTGTATCCTGAGAAACTTGAATCCATAGGCTATTGACATAGGCTAGCCACCAAGGGCTTGGATTGACGTAAGAAGTTAGATTCAGCCATAAATCTCGCTTCGCCCCTTTTTCATCATGGTCTTGGGCATGTTTTAGGCGATAGGCTGTCCGGAGGTTCTGGAAGAGCCTAATCAAACGTTCGTAAGTCGCCGTCATCTGGTGCATGCCATGGGGACCTGAGGCATCATCTTGAGCTGGCTCAATCAAAAAGCCATCTAGCTTCCAATAAGACAGATCATACTGGTCCTGATAGGCTAGGAGCTTAGCTTCTAAGGCATCCAAATAGGCCGGGTCACCCACATTGACGTCTTGAGTCCGCTCATTTTTAGTCCCTAGACCTAATTCTGGATGAGCCTTGAGCCAGTTGCTCATGGTCAGCTGCGTGCCCCCATAGCCACCGCGTGGCCCCATCCAAAGACCAAGCTGGCCGCCATAACTTGCCACTTGATCCTTGATACGTGAGAGGCCAAGCGGAAATTTCTCGTTGAATTCCCAAAAACTCTCATAATTGGCCCAGCCATCGTCCACCACATAGGTATCTAGCGGTACTCCATAATCACTGAAACCTGCTCGTATGGCGGCAAAGGAAGTCATAATCTTGTCCTCGTCGATGTCCAGCATATGGTCGTACCAGGAATTATATTGTAGGCGGAAGTGGTTGGGTAATGCAATGCTATCGATGTAAGCGAAGAAGGCTTGTTGGATGCTTGAATATTCAGGGCTTGCCGCTGATCCTATAACCGTCGCATGTAAATTCACTGGTTGGTCTGGCGTCACCTCTCGCCCTAGATAGTAGCGGGACCAATAGCGGCCTTCTTCTAGGTAGTTCTCTGCTAGGGGAAATTCCATCCCTAGGAAGAAACTATTGGCGTAGACTGGCTGGCCACAGGCCACATAGTAACCACTAAATCCTGCCATCTCAGGAATTGCCTCTTGTTCCTTTGGCGGATAAAACTTGGCATCCTCCTGGAAGGTCATGGCAGATAAATCTAGGAAATTAATCGCCTGTTTTGCCTCTAGCAAGCTAACCTTGCATTTAAGACAGCCGTCTATTAGCTCATAGATTACTTTGACTCGCGCTAGGTCGTCTTGGAACGCTACCTGAATGACTTCTGCGGCCTCCTTCTCAATCTGAGCTTGCATCTGGCTCGCGGTTAGTTGCCCGCCCTCCTGCCAATGGATGACAAAGGGCTCACTCTCACTTAATGCATAGGTCTTTCCCGTCTGTCTATTAGTCAGCCGGTCTAAGTAAAACTGTTGATGATTGCAGACAAAATGTCCGATAAGCGTTTGGCTTTGGAGTTCCATACGCCTCTCCTCCTCATAAAAGTAATCATACTTACCTAATATAATTGTAAGCGCCTAGCAAATATTTTACTATCTTATTTTGCTACCTTCTCTATGTGCTGATTAATCACTAAGGGACTTTTGTCATATTTATAGTAGATTTCACACATATTTCCAGTATAAAAAACGCTCAGAACCGAGTATAACTCATCCAATTCTCATTTTTTTGCCACTTTATTCAAATTCTTCTTGTGTGCCAAGGCCTAAAAGCGTATAATGTAGAGTAATTCATCTTTGTTATTAGGAGGTATTATATATGAATCAACCAAAAAAAGCCTACGGCCTCTTAACAGCTGTAGCGATGATTATTGGGATTGTGGTCGGTTCGGGGATTTACTTCAAGGCTGATGACATCCTGACCTATACGGGTGGTAGCCTAGCCTTAGGCTTACTGGTCCTATCCATTGGGGCCAGCAATATCGTCTTTGGTTCCCTATCCTTGTCAGAATTTGCTAAGTTAGAGACTTCGAGTGGTGGGGTTGTGGCTTACTTAGACCGCTTTATTTCTTCTCGCTTAGCGACTGGCTATGGTTGGTTCTTAGCCTTCGTCATGATTCCAAGTGTGGTTGCTGTTGTGTCTTGGGCTTCTGCCATCTACACCGGCATACTCTTCAATCTTGACCTTAACCTAGGTCAGCAAGTGCTCTTAGGTATGGCCTATACCCTCTTCTTCATGGCCTTGAATGTCCTCTCTCGTGTCCTCGGGGGTTACTTCCAAACCCTAACCATGTTCGTCAAGATGGTGCCCTTGGCACTGATTGTCTTTGCTGGTCTCTTCTGGTCAGCACCCGCACCAAATCTTCCGGCTGGTATTTCCGCAATTGAACCGAGCAATGTGGGCTTAGGTTGGCTATCTGCCCTAGTTCCTCTGGCCTTCACCTATGAAGGTTGGAACTATGTCGTGACTATTGCACCCGAGCTCAAACATCCAAAACGTGATTTGATTCGTGCCTTCATTATTGGACCGCTCATTATTCTCTTGACTTACTTGCTCTTCTTCTATGGCATGGTCCGCATTCTGGGGGCAACTTTCGTGCTATCAACTGGTGACCAAGCCATCACCTACGCCCTTACTTCACTCTTAGGTGAACGCGCTGGTAACCTAATCCTAGTCGTGGTGATTATCTCCATGCTAGGGGTTCTCAACGGCCTCCTCTTAGCTGGGATGCGTCTACCACAGGCCTATGCTGAAAAAGGCATGTTACCAAAAGGTCGCTTGGAAGAGATTCACCCTAAATATCAGGTATCCGTACCTTCCGCCATCCTCTTCACTGCTATTACGCTAGTTTGGCTCTTGATTCATTACCTAACACAAAAATTCGGGATTATGGGCAAGGGCGATGTCAGCGAAATTACCATTGTCTTCAACTACATCTTCTACATCATCCTCTATCTTCGCGTCATCAAACTCAATCGCGAGGGCTTGGCTAGCAATCGTCTGACCAGTCTCTTTGCTCCAGTGATGGGGATTATCGGGGCTGCTCTGGTCATTGGTGGGAGTTTGATTTCTTCCCTTCAAACTACTTTGGTTTTCAGTTTACTCTGCGCCCTAGTGATTTTAATCGGGTGGTTTTACTCTAAACGCCAAATGCAAAACTAACAAAAAGGCTGAGACGCTGTCTCAGCCTTTTTATTATCATGAATCTTGCGCTGGCATAGCTAGTTGGTTCATAGCTTGATGCATATGGCCTACAATGCCTTCATCCGTCACCGCAATCAGAATATCGCCTGCCTGCAGGACCATTTTGCCTTTGGTGATGTATTCTTTCTCGCCTCGTCGAATGGTAGCAATCAAGACCTCTTCAGGCCATTTAATAGCCGCTACCTTCTGGCCAACCAAGGGGCTGTCGACATAAATGGGCACTTCGAAGGTGGTCCGTCGTCCTGTCTTGGCTAGGTCCTCTTGGTGCAACATTTTTTCAGCCAATGCCTCATAAATTGGTGGCATCTTAAGGGCTTCTGCAAGAAGGAAGGCAGATAGGACCACTACCGCTAGCGGCATGAGTTGGTTGAGCCCACCCACCATTTCGCTAACTAGAAGTAAAGCCGTTAGTGGGGCTTTCCCGATAGCTGCAAAGCCCCCTGCCATAGCGAAGAAAATAAAGCAGAGCAAGAGTTCCTGATCCATGCCGGTGACATTGATAATGAACTGACCGTATAAGGCGCCTACTAAGGCACCTAGGGACAGGATAGGCAGGAAAATCCCACCTGGCAGGCCAGTCCCATAAGAAACCATGGAAAATACAAAACGGACCAGGAGAATAAGGGCTAGGACTAAAAGCGGCGTCTTAGTGTGAGCTAATTCTAAAATCAACTCACCACCGCCGCCTAGAATGTGGGGTGCCACCAATCCAATTGGAATGATAAGCAAGCCAGCCACAATGCCATAGAAAGGCGGTTTAACCCAAGGCACTAACTTAGCATAAAGCCGTGGCAAGGCAAAGGTTACACGTTGATAGCACCAACCGAAAGCTGCTAACAAAAGGCCTAAGACTACCAAATAACCGTAATAGGCGACAGGAAACTTTAGATGATTACCTAAATCAAGCGCTGGATGATTACCAAAAACATGTAGGGAGATAAAGTTAGCCGTCACCGTTGCTGTCAAAGTCGTTAAAGCGACCGTCGGACTGAAGCTATGGTGAATCTCTTCCAAAACAAAAAGCAAACCCGCAATGGGCGCATTAAAAGCCGTTGCCAGGCCGGCACCTGCCCCACTGGAAATCAAAATATTCTCTTGGACACGATTGCTCTTGGTTACCTTAGCGACCCCTTGACCGACTGCTGATCCCAATTGAATAGAGGGCCCTTCACGGCCTAGGAAGAGACCGGACCCAATAGCAATACCGCCCGCCACAAATTTCTTCCAGAGAATAGACCACCAGTTAAGGCTTAGATGCCCTTGAAGTTGGAGCTCTACCTGCGGAATCCCGCTGCCCTTAATATAAGGTTCACTCCGGACAATCAACCCCAGAACATAGCCTAGGACTAGGGTCCCTGCAATATAAGGTAACATTAGCCATGGATTAACCTGCATGGCCTGATAGGCTGACACAATCCATGACAGGACAGCACCTATCATAAAGCGGAAAGCCGACACAATACACCCCACTAGCCCCCCAACTAAGAGTCCCGCTAAGACATAGCGAGTCTTATTACGGCGAGCCGCAAATTCTTGAAATCTCCTACGCATACTATCACCTCTTCTAGTGAATATTATAGCAAAAAATTGAGAGCTGTGGTAAAGAATTAATTACTCATATCCAATCCTTGACTCACGCACCAGGCTTGAACATCCTCAATCACCTCATCCGCCATCTGACGGAACTCCCAATCATCGACCTTGAGAACATAACGGTAGATGCCTTGGGCCAATTGGAAGGATAGGCAGGCATCTAGCAGGGAGCTTGGCTCTTGCAGGGGCAGAATCTTGCGGTAGCCCGCTAGAAAGGCTTGGCGTTCTTCTGGCTGCTTGACTTCACGCAGCCAGAGCTTAGCTAATTCACGCCAGGGAATATCGACCACAAGGCGCTCAAAGTCAATGACCGCCCACTCATCCCCCCTACGTTTGAGGTTACGCCAGGAGTAGTCCCCATGCAGAACAGCTTGCGGAAGACTGGCATACTCCACATCGATTTGGTCAAAACGAGCTTGGAAAAAGTCATAGAGGGGCGCTAGCCTTGACGCTTCAGAGCTACCTAGTAAATCCTGATGCCAGCTCTTTACTTGCTGACTGAGCGGCGGTTGACGCCGCAAGTGATCAGCTAAAGGCGCTAGCCTCAAATGCGTTTTGGCTAGGAGCTCCCCTAGCTTACCTAAATCTTCAAGGCTTGTCGCCACCACTGGGTCTAGTTCCTGCCAGTTTTGAATGAGAACATGGCGTCCTTCTAAGACCAAATCCGCAACATACCAATCAGGCCAGATTGCCAGAAGACCTAGCTTATCCCGCCTAAACTTGTCTGCTTCCGCATACACTTTGACGAAATAGCGCCGCTGATACTGAGGCAAGTCGGCCCGGAAAACTGCATTCAGCGAAAGATGATCCAAAGGTGTCAAACTGGCTGACAAACATGCCGCTAACTTAGCTTGAAATTGCGGTGTGACGGGGCCATCATGAGGCACAAACCAATCTAGAATATCCTCTAACCGCGTCATGACGCGTTGCTGACCAGTCTCTGCGCCGATAAAGTTAATGCTTCCCACACCAGCAGCCAGCGCGCACTCAATATCTAGGTCGCGGTCACCGACATAGTAGGTTTGAGCCGGATCCAATTGATATTTAGCTAAGAGGTAATGCACCCCTTGAGGGTCAGGCTTGCGCTTAAAACCTGCTTCAATGGTAATGACTTCATCGAAATAGTCAGACCACCCCAATCGTTCCAGAACTTGAAAGGCTGCCTTGTCCTTATGGGTGTAGACAAAGTGGCGATGGCCCGCTTGCTTCAAGCCAGCTAGGGTGGCATCTGCCCCTTCCATGGGGCCAATCTGTCCGTCCCGAGCAGCGGTCGCTTGTTTAAGTCTGGCCACAAAAGGGTCGCGGTCCACCTGCCCAGAGGCCACTAAATTGGCGATGAGGTCGCGGATGGAATAATCAATAATATAGGTTGCCACCGCATCTCGGTCGAAACTGAGTCCGAAGGCTTGGTAGGTTTCGGCTAGCGCCTCTAGGGTATGGGGATAGGAATTAATGAGGGTCCCGTCCAGGTCCCAGATAAAGTTGGCCATGGGCGACAACTCCTTTTCATGAATTTAAGTTATTGGCTGAATACTAAGGTGCTACTTGCCAACTGGCCTTCAGACTGGCGATACCGGCTTCTAGTATTTCCAACTGAAGCAAGGTCTCTTGCGGTTGAACGCGACGGGGGGCGCCTTCTCTGAGTGTGGCATAGAGGGCCTGATAGACGCGGCCATAATCGCCCCTTTGACTCTGGATGGCTTGTCGGACTAGGCGCCCCTCTTGATCGAGGCTAGACAGAATGCCATAGTGCTCTGGCCTATCCAAACCAAAATCAAGCTGATCTGGCATATAGAAGGCCTTGAGATCTTCCTCCTGTCGGTCCTTGCTAGCCTTGATAAAGGAGCCCTTACTGCCATAGAGTTGGAAGGAAGGTCGTTCTTCTAGGCGGAAGTAAGAGGATTTAACAGAAACCTTGAGGGGACCATAATAAAGATCCAGGTCGAAGTAATCATTCATCCGATTGGGTCCTAAGAGAGATCGAACATCGTAGACCACCTGATCAGGCCGGCCAAAGTAGGCAATCACTTGGTCTAAAGTATGGCAGGCATGGCTGTAGAGAAAACTCGAATTGAGGGTGAATCTTTCCTGCCCTTGCGGAACTTCTGGTCGATAGTAATCAAAGTGCATTTCAACTTCCAGTAAATCACCCAACTTGCCCGACTCGATGACCGCTAGGCTAGTGAGGTAGTCCGAATCATATCGACGATTTTGATAGCACTCTAGGTGTAGGCCTAATGCTTCCGCCAAGCCAAAGAGCTCGCGCGCCTCTTGGGCGGTCGCTAAAAAGGGCTTCTCACATAAAACATGTTTACCTGCTAGGAGGGCTTGTTTAATATAGTCATAGTGGGAGTCCAGGGGCGTCGTGATGACCACCAAGTCCACTTCTGGGTCGCCCAAAATAGCCGCCAAGTCCTTACTATAGTTGATATCTGGGCGTTTGGGCCAGGCAAAGTTAAAATGCCGGACATAGACGCTTTTGACCCGAAACAAATGGGGCAGTTGATCGACAAAGGGTAGGTGATAGCGGTTGGTACTCTTGCCATTGCCGATATAGGCCAGAGTGAGGGGCTGAGTGGTCATAGCATTGCCTCCTTTTGCTAGTGACGAGAAATAGTATTTTCTAAGCTGATATAAGTTGCTAATTACTTCTATTATACGCAATGATTAGGGCTATCGACAAGCGCTTTCTATTCTCTGCCCCGAAAGACAAAAACCAGGCTAGAGTTCAAGCTCTAGCCTGGTTTTCCTGTCTGGTAACGCACCACCAGACAGTACCGGTTCCATTTTAGCTTATGCGTAAGAAGCTCGCTCGCGCCGGCGAGCCCAGTCTGACTTAAGTAGGCCATAACGTAAGTCATCGATGCGGGCATCGTCCAGTTGGTGTCTACCCCGCAAACAAGCTTCTAGGGAAAAGCCACATTTGCGTAGAACCGACTGACTCTGTTCATTACTGCTATAGCAGGACGCCTCTAATTTATAGAGATTCAATAAGCCAAAAGCCACCTCGATAAAGGCTGATACAGCTTCGGGTGCAATGCCCCGCCCCCAATAAGTTGGATGCAGGACATAGCCAATCTCTAAAATATCTGGCCCCAGACGATCGATAAAATCAATGGAGCCAATCACTCGGTCAATGCCCTTAAGAGTAATACCGTAACCAATCGGCATCCTGCGATAACTCATTTCCTGGGGAAAGACTTGGGTAAAGTAGGTAATTTCTTGTTCTAGACTCCGAATGCGCGGGAACCCCGCCGCCTGAGCCACGGTATCCAAATGAGCATAAGCAAACATATCTTCTGCGTCCGCCAAGGTCCGCTTGCGCAGGACTAGGCGATTGGTCTCCACGCGCGGCAAGTGGTTATCCACCACGCCACCAAATATCTTAATCATGGTTTTCTTTGGCCTCCTTCGCCTTGCTCCTGCCAAAGTTAAATGAAATCTTGTCCCAATTCTCGTGCTTATCCTTGAGATAAGCCAAGGCTTCCTTATTCACCTCCCGTAAATCCACCCCTTGTTGCTTGGCTGCAAAGACACAGCCACAGTAACACTGGCGATAGACATCGTATTCGCGGCACATGACGATTGAACGCTCATAGCCTTTATTTTTCTTAAAGTCACTTGGTAAGTAGTTAACATCATAGAGTTGTTGAACCTCTAGCCCCAATTCATTAATAAGCTGACTGTTTTTCTTAGGGGATAGGGTCAGAGCCGAACCAAAGTAGTCAAAGCCCAATTCTTGGGCCACTTGGGCTACCCGGTCTAGTCGCATATTAAAGCAAGCCGAGCAACGCTCGCCCCCCTCTTCTTCTTCAGCCAATTGATGGAACATGACCATACGCGTAAAGACTTCTGGCCGATATTCATCTTCAATAAAGCCCGCCTGATGGCCAGTCCTTTCATTGAATTGGTCAATGAAACGCTTCTGCTCATGGGCTCGGCGTTGATACTCAGACTTAGGATGAATATTGGAGTTGGAGAAGAAGATGGTCACCTCCGCGTGTTGGCAGAGAAATTCGAGGGTGGAAGTCGAACAAGGCGCACAACAAGAATGCAAGAGGATGGTTGGCTTGTCTTCCTGGGCCTCCCATTTAACAATCATTTTGCGTAAGACCTTGTCATAGTTAATGGTCTGATTCTTCAGACGTCTTAAGACTTCTTCTGCGTTAATCTTAGCATGCATGGCCTCATCTCCTTCCCGCCCTTTATCTACCTATAGTATACCATAAAACCGGTACCATGGAAGACTTGGCTCTTATTTTTATCGTTCATCATGCTCATCTAACAGGTCCAATATATAAGAAAAGACACCGGTAAACCGATGTCTCGACGGGTATATCATAACAAACGGTTGGGCGGCGTATCCAACATCTCAGTTACCTCTAAGAGGTGCGTCAGGTGCCTTTCTGACCTCGTTGTTATTCTACACTATTATTTTACCACTCTCGAAGAAGGGCTGTCAAGCCTTCGAATGCGGCCACTTCGTTGCATACTTTCTAGCTTGTCGTCTGTGACCTCATAGAGAGAAGCAACATAGTAGTGACCTTCCTTTTTGGCAAGTTTGACTGCTAGTAGGATATTGTCCCGATAGCACTTGATACACTCAAAACTTGGTTGGTCCACTCGCCTATTGCGCCCGACAAAATCTGGATGGGCAATCATCTCTGGAATACGAGTCACATAATCTAGACAATTGGCATGATGATGCTTATGCATATGCTTACGTAGGGCCTTTTCGGACACTGTCAGGGTTTTAGAACTAGGCTCTAGCTGCGCCATCGCTAAAATAGAATCGGGTATTTTAAGTTGATAATCCATGCTATCGCTCCTTAATTAAGCCTATTATATCATAAAGATTACCTTCAAACATTGCGAGTTTAGCGAAAGCAAGACACAGTAAAAGGCACCGCGTCAGCAGTGCCCCATAACTTTTATAAGTCGATTTCTACTTGGTAGCCGTCTTGAATCAGAAGATAGTTGGCGCCTGCTTGCTTAGCCTGAGCTAGCTGCCTTGCATTGTCCCTCAAGACGCTGTCAAGGGTACACCAAGTGTCATCTACCCTTTGTTCAATGGCATTGGCATGTGATTTGATATCGGCAAAGTGCTTTCTAATATAGTCCTCACTCATGATTAAGCAATAATACTTAATCTGGCTAAGTTCGTCTGCTTCAAAATCCTTGGCCCAATCAAAAGGGATATAGCAGCCTTCTACTATCAAATTCTGCCCATTCTCAATGACCGTTTTAATCATCTCCCGCACAATCGGCCAGAGAAATTCGGTCAAGGTCTGATCATCCGTCATGGCATGATGGGGACTATGCCCACTCCGAATCAAGCCCATTTTTAGATGGTCGATGGATAGGTAGGGATAATGATATTTTTCCAATAGTCTCTGCGCGAGTAGGGTTTTGCCTGTATGAGACGCCCCCGTAATTAAGATAATCATACTCTTTCCTTCCTCTCAAATTCTATAGAAGAAGAGGCAGAGACGCTCCGTCTCTCCCCCTTTAGAAGTCTAGTTTTCTTCGTTTTCTTCGTCACCAAATTCTTCTTCTTCGAAGTCTTGATAGTCAAAATCAGCTGCCAGTGTGCGCTCTGCATCTAGTGTCAGGAGCACCCAACGAATACGGCCATTTTCAATTTGCGTGGTCGTCAAGACATAGTCGTTAACCCGCACCGACAAACGCTCATCATCATCTGGCACATAGCCGATAATTTGAATCATAAGGCCGGCAATGGTTTCCACGTCCTCTGACCGCACAGACTCATTGAAGGTCGCATTAAACTTATCTAGGGTAACCCCGCCGTCAACTTCCCAGTGGGTCTCGTCAATGGCCTGGAAGGACTCGCTATTGATGTCGGACTCGTCTTCGATTTCCCCGACAATCTCTTCAATTAAGTCTTCTAGGGTGACAATCCCCTCGACACCGCCATATTCATCCTTGAGGATGGCCAAATGGGTTTGTTCGCGACGGAATTCTAGGAGTAAATCATCCGTATAGATAGTATCCGGCACAAACATTGGCTCATTGGCAATCTCACGCAAGTCTAAGTTATCAAAGCCATGTTGGCGTGAGGCACGTAAGAGGTTTTTAACATGAATCACACCAATCACATTGTCCTTATCCCCTTCATAGAGTGGAATCCGCGAGAAAGGACTATCTAATAAGGCATTGATATTTTCTTCTAGCGGATCTTCAATATCAATCATCTGGGTGTCTGTCCGAGGCACCATGACCTCACGGGCCAACTTACTATCAAGCGATAGCACGCCCTGCATCATGGCAAACTCATCCGTGTCAATGGCCCCATCGTTACGGCTGTTAGCCAAGAGAGCCTTCATCTCACTACGGGTGAACTTTTCTTCTTCTTTGGTAAAATCAATTGGCGTCAATCGCTTCAAAAGCCCCGTTGAAGCCGTCAGCAAGCCCACAAAAGGCTTGGCTAGCCACTGGGTAACAGAGATAAAGCCCGCCGTGCCTAAAGCAATCTCTTCAGGCATCTGAAGGGCGACTTGCTTAGGATAAAGTTCCCCTAAAACCAGGGTTAAATAAGATAAAACAAAGGTGACAATCAAAATCGCGACTGCTTTTCCGCCCGGCAAACTTGGCAGCCAAGTCATAATTCGATCTGCAAAGGTAGTTGCAGCCGACGCACTAGAGAAGAAGCCCGCTAAGGTAATGGCTACTTGAATGGTAGCCAAGAAGTCGTCCGACTTATCCAACAATTTCATCACGCGTTGGGCTTTGACATTGCCTGATTCCGCCAGTTGGGTCATCTTTTGTTGGTTGAGCGAGACGAAGGCAATCTCTGATGCCGAGAAAATCGCATTAATAAAGGTCAGTACTAAGATTAATAAGATTTGTGTACTTAAATTCCCCGAGGGGTCCATTGTCGTCAATCTCCTTTTGCTTTTACAATATAATGTTAAGTTTAATAATAGGTAAAAATGATGCAAATTGCAAGAGCTAGGGACCAATAATACGTTTTCTTTTAGATATTTTTAATATTATATGAGATATCCATGAGAAAACATTGTGTTCTGTCCTTATTTTTGATACACTATATGAGATTGGGCCCCATTTTAGGGGGCAAAAGTTCCCCAGAAAGGAGTGTCGCTATGATTGAACAACTAGTCGTCCCTAAACAGCAGATTACCTATCTAACCGAAGCCGATAACTGCGCAAGCGCCTTGGATTTATTAGAAGATCAGGGGCTACGCTGTGTGCCCGTCCTAGACGCCACCCAGACCCTCTACCGCGGTAATCTCTATCGCTATCACATCTATCAATATGCCTATCATCACCCTGATGAAGATTTGAGTCGCCTGCCAGTCACCCATTTCCTCAAAAACACGACTCGCGTAGTGCACGAGCAGGACTCCTTCTATCATATGGTCTTTACCCTCAATGACCTACCTTACGTAGCTGTTCTGGACCGGGACAATCGATTCAGCGGTGTTATTCGTCATAACACCATGTTGCAGTGGCTAGC
This sequence comes from uncultured Abiotrophia sp., assembly GCF_963520105.1. Classification (NCBI taxonomy): domain Bacteria; kingdom Bacillati; phylum Bacillota; class Bacilli; order Lactobacillales; family Aerococcaceae; genus Abiotrophia; species uncultured Abiotrophia sp. The sequence continues at coordinate 74,454 of NZ_CAUQPN010000004.1, read as the reverse complement.
TCAAGCCTGGGCCATGCCTAATGCAGGCTTTGCCCTATCAGTCGAGACCCTGGGTAGTCGTGGAGAACTGGCTCAAGTCAGCAAGTTAATCAATCGCTTTAGCGACATTATCTCTGCTACCACCCTGGAGAAAACCGATATGGATACCAAGGGCCAGATCCTCTATGTTCTGCCAAGCAGTCTAGACCCCGTTGAGTTTAATCAATTGGTTAAGCAATTAAAGCGACGTGGCTACCGCATTCGAAGCTACCGTATACATTAAGTAAGGTTGGAGTTAACTCCAACCTTTTTCTATAAGAAAAGAGCTCGATTAGTCAGCTATCGAGCTCTCTTTTTGTTCTAAGTTACTTTCCCTTTTGGCTAGCCAGGCGGCCATATCCTCAGGTAGAGGGGCCGATAGCACTAGGCGCTGTCCAGTGAAGGGCTGGGTGAGACGTAGTTCACCGCAGTGGAGGGCCTGGCGACTAATCTCTTCCAAATGCGGGCCACCATAAAGGTCATCTCCAACTAGCACCCCACCTGCATCTTGCATATGAACCCGAATCTGATGGGTACGACCAGTATGAAGGCGAAGCTTGAGTAGACTGCTGTCAGCAAAACCTTGCTTAAGCCAATATTCGGTGACTGCCCGTTGGCCACTTTCATGGACCCGTCGAGTGATAATCGAATCTTCTGTGCGCGCAATGGGGCGATCAATGACGCCGTGCGACGGCCAGTCTGATTTTGTCGAAATGGCCAAATAATACTTCTCAACTTGTCCACCTTGGACCTGCTTATCCAACATGGCGTGAGCCAAACGGTGCTTAGCTATCAGCATGAGGCCGGTGGTCTGACGATCCAAGCGGGTGACAATATGGATTACCTGGTCCGCGTAGCCTTGGCGCTGATAATAGCCCTTAACCCGATTGGCCATGGCGGAATCCGGAATCCGTTTGGAGGGGATGGAGACAACGTCTGTCGGCTTATTGACAATCAGTAGGTCCCGATCTTCGTAGATGACCTGGATGGGAACATGTGAAGGTGGCACCGTCTCATGTGTGCCCTCGTCGGCCGCAACCAAGGTCAGGACATCGCCTGCTTCTAATTTGGCAAGGACATTGACTTCTTGTCCGTTCAGTAAGATGTTACCGCCTTCGAATTTGACATGTGATACGAACTTGCGAGGGATGCCCAGATGCTTAAGGTAGTCCTTAATCCGTACTGGATGGTCCCCCTCATAGTGCCATTGAAACTGAACCACGCTTATTTCGCCGCCTCATTGATAAAAGCTTCTAGCTCCGCCATCTTACTAGCGTGGTTAACATTGATTCCTGGCTTGCCCCCTTTAACAATAAAGGCATTAGGCACTTTATTCACACCATAGACTTGCATAGCAGATTCGAAGTTACTGTCATTAGCGTGTTTACGCGTATTGTAGTAATAAACGGTCACGCCCTTTTCCTTGGCCAGTTGGTTTAACTTAGGAGAGAAGGCGTGGCAGTAAGGACACTCGTCAAAGCCCAGATAGATAATCTTAGCCCCATCTGCCGTTGACAAAATTAAGTCGTTATAATCCTGTTCGCTTATAATCTCCTTAAAGTTGGAATAATTGGAAGCCTTATGGCCCTCGCTCGTATCTAAGGTAATTTGATCTAAACTAGCGTAAAAACTCGCCTTATCAGATTCAGACATGGTCGCGATATTAGTATCTTCAGGAATCTCGACCTTTTGATCAACTTCTGAAACCGGCACATTAGCCACGGAGCTGTTTGAAGGCTGACTCGCCTCTGGTCCTAAATTACAAGCTGCTAGGCTCAAGCTTGTTAGTCCTAAAAGACTGAATTTGATGATTGCTTGTAGGTTAAAACGCATGTGTTTCCCTCTTTTTCTATTTTACTGACTTGTTAGTGTTTGATTTTTGCATCCCGTTCCTGCTTGTGGCCGATAAAGGAATTCTCTACGCGGTCCCAGAAATGGGTATGGCGGAAGCTGGCAAACTTAATCCTTGTATCAGCCAACTGGAATTTGACTGACTGGATGCCCTTAGTCTCGCAAGTGAGATGGTCAATCATGAGCATGGTCTGAGCTTCTTCTTGGATAACCAAGGTTAGGTATTCATCGCGTGGAATAATCATAGGAGCACCCAAGGTTCGATAGACCCGGTTGTTAAGGGCGGCCATCTCAGTTAATTGTAAGGCATCCACACGAGGATGCATGACAGCCCCACCTAGTGACTTGTTAAGCCCGGTTGACCCGGTTGGCGTTGCGATACAGAGACCATCACCACGGAAGGTCGCAAAGAACTTCTCGTTAATCTGAATCTCGGCCACCATGGTGCCAGCCATCGTTCGCAGGGAACATTCGTTGAGGGCCAGCCATTCATGAATTTTGCCGTCTTTGCAAGCTGCCTGTACCTTAAGTAAGGGATAGCTGACATGGCCCTGACCGCCAGAACGAGCCAAACTATCTACCAGCTCATCTAATTCATGCGGTAGCCAATCAGCATAGAAACCCAGATGGCCGGTGTGAATCCCGATAAAGATGACACAATCCAACCAGTCCTGATAATCGTGGAAGGCCGCTAGGAGCGTGCCATCACCGCCAATGGTAATCAGGTAATCAGGCACCTGGCCAGATTCCACCAATCGGAAGCCTGCAAGCTCTAATTTATCCTTGAGACTGGCCTCAATTTCTAAGGATTGGGGCTGCTGATTGGTATAAATCATGATTGCTTGTTTCATCCGTCAACCGTCCTTCCTTAGCGTTTGTCGAAGAGCAAGAGGGCTTCACGAATTTCATCGCGAATCTCAGACATCTCTTCGTCCAGGCGAAAGGCTGCCTCCGAGGCGCGCTCTAGCCGTTCTAAGATTTCTTGTGGGTATTCCCCTTGGTATTTGTAGTTGAGCGAGTGCTCAATGGTTGCCCAGAAGTTCATAGCCAAGGTCCGAATCTGAACCTCAACAATGAGTTGCTTGACTTCGCCGGAAGCCAGCTGGACAGGATACTCCAAAACCATATGATAGGAGCGATAACCGCTTGGCTTACGGTTTTGAATATAATCGCGAATTAAGAGTACTTTGAAGTCCTGACGATTCTTCAAAATATTGGCCACTTCATAGATATCTTCTACGAACTGACACATAATCCGAACACCGGCAATATCCTGTACCCCTACTAGAAAATCTTCTGGCGCAATCTTGCGTACTTCCATTTTCTCTAAGATGCTCTCCCGCGTTTTGACCCGTCCGGTCACAAACTCGATAGGCGCCCGACGATGTTCGATACGAAACTCCTTGCGCAGGTTTTTAAGTTTGAGCTTAAGCTCATCCACTGCCTGCTCATAGGGTGCCAAAAATAATTGCCAATCATCGATAAAATCATCCGCGACCATGCAACCCACCTCCTGATACTCACACCCTTCATTTTATCATATTTGAAGCCCCTTCGGCTACTAGAAACCTAAGCTAATACGCGACTAGATACCACAGAAAAAGGAGCTAGCTCTCTCAAGCTAACTCCTTAAGTAAATCCTTATTCCTTCCAGCCTACTAAGACCGTCACATCAAGTAGAAATTCATTCGGCAGAGACTCCACTAGTTGGCTGGCCTGACTTGCATCTAGGTGCCAAGTCAAAGGTGTCATTGCCACTAAGTCAGCTTTGGCTTGGTCTGTGAGCAGGCGCTTTGCCTGCACTGGATAGGCTTGATGATGGCGGTAGTGGCTTTCAAAGACTTGTCGCGTTGCTTGGTTGTCGTAAGTTTGCTTGACAGTCTCTTGCCCTAAGGCTCGACGAATTTCTGCCAAATATCCAGCATTCGGAATAGCCTTGAAGACCCGTCCGCCCGGAGCCAAGACCCGGTCGAATTCCTGATAATTGGAAGGCGATAAGATAGACAATAAGCCCTCGATGCTATGGTCGCCAATTGGTAACTGAGCTAGGTCTCCTACTAGATTAAGTTGTTGCCCATTAAAATCGGTAGCCAGTGCAATACCTGCCCGCGCCAAATCCACACCAAGTCCAATCCGGTGGTTAGAGTCTTGAGCTAAGAGCCAGGCCAAGTGACTCCCTTCGCCAGAACCTGCATCTAGGATACGATAAGGCGCGTCTGATTGTGCTAGGCTGGCTTGATGGTCGCTTACTAATTGGTTTAGCAGGTCCTGCAAGGGAGCGTAATAAGCAGATTCTTGAATAAAACGCCGTCTTGCTTGGAATAGTTGGCGGTCATAATGGTCATCAACTGACTTATTGCTCAAAAAATAGGTGCCTTGTTTATGGCTATCTACTCGGTGTCCCTGAGGACAAACCAAACTATAGCCCTCCAGGCTCAAGGCTTGATGGCAGTGATGGCAGCGTAAGCTTAGATGCCCCAAATGCGCTTGGAGCCAGTCCTGGGTCCGGTCTTTCTTGCTTTTTAATTCCGTCATGATAGGCTCCCTCCGTACTTTTCTATTGCATGATCGTCATTGGACATTATAGCCCTTATCCGCTGATTTTTCAATCGAGCTAGCCAATAACAACAAGAAAGGTTGGCACCCTAAGGTCCCAACCTAATACTAGGCTTATTCGATTCCGCGTTCAGCACGAATGACATCGGCAATGGTATCCACATAGCGGGAAACCTTCTCGTCGGTTGAGGCTTCTGCCATAACCCGTAAGAGAGGCTCAGTGCCACTTGGACGAACCAAGATACGTCCGTCACCGTTCATTTCAGCTTCAACCGCTTCAATCACTGCCTTAACAGCAGGCTCATCCATAACGGTGTGTTTGTCTCGTACGCGAATGTTAACTAGTTTTTGCGGGAAGATGGTCACTTGAGCCGCTAGTTCAGACAGGCTCTTACCTGTTTCCTTCATTACGGCCAGGAGTTGAACGGCACTTAAGAGGCCATCCCCAGTTGTATTCAAGTTAAGGAAGACGATGTGGCCAGATTGTTCGCCCCCAAGGACATAACCACCTTCACGCATGGCTTCTACTACGTAACGGTCACCCACTTGGGCTTTCAGTGCGACCATGCCATGCTCTTCAATGGCCTTGTGGAAGCCAATGTTGGACATAACCGTCGATACGATGGTGTCTTTTTCTAGGCGGCCTTTAGATTTAAGGTGTTGGCCACAGATGAACATAATTTTGTCACCGTCAACCAATTCACCATTCTCATCTACTGCAATCAGACGGTCGCCATCTCCATCGAAGGCCAAACCAACCATGGCGCCTTTTTCTTTGACGAAGGCTTGCAGACCTTCTGGATGAGTAGAACCTACGCCATCATTGATGTTAATGCCGTTAGGACGGTCGCCCATGGTGTAGAAGTCGGTCTCCAAATCAGCGAAAAGTTGGTTAACTAGAGGTGCTGTTGCCCCGTTAGCTGCATCGATGCAGACACGAATCCCTTCCAAATCACCCGAAATAGTCGATTGCAGGAACTGCAAGTATTTGATGGCCCCTTCAGGGAACTCATCGATGGTACCAAGACCGTCGGTACTTGGCCGTGGCAAGGTATCTTCTGGTGCATCAATTAAGGCTTCGATTTCTTCTTCCTGTTGATCAGAAAGTTTGAAACCATCAGAACCAAAGAATTTAATCCCATTATCCAAGGCTGGGTTGTGGGAAGCAGAAATCATAACCCCTGCTGCCGCATTCTGCGTACGGGTCAGGTAGGCTACTGCTGGCGTCGAGATGACGCCTAATTGCATAACCTCAATCCCTACTGATAAAAGGCCGGCTACTAAAGCTTGCTCTAGTAATTGGCCAGAAATCCGGGTGTCGCGTGCCACCAAGACGCGTGGATGCGCCTGTTCTGGTGCATGTTGCATTAAAACGTAACCCCCGCACCGGCCTAGTTTAAAGGCTAACTCCGGTGTTAATTCCGTATTAGCGACGCCGCGAACGCCGTCAGTTCCAAAGTATTTTCCCATTGTGTTTGTTTTCTCCTTCTTATTATGAGCTAATCTACAGGTGTTCGATGCTTATTCGACACCTTGAGCGCCAGGATTGGCGTTATTGTCTTCTGTCACACCTGGATTGGCGTTGCCACCATTTTGATTGGGGGTTGTTGGGGCTTCTTCCACCGCACTGCTGGAGCTAGCGGCAGGTGTGCTACTGGTAGTATCACTGGTATCCGTTGTGATTGGGGTGACCGTCACAGCAACTGAAACGGGGCCTGAAAGATTGGCGGTGACACCATCTGGCAGTTCTAACTGACCTTTGAGTGTGGCACTAGAGGTCAAGTTGCTGACATCTACATTGACCTTAATATTACGGATGTTTTCTAATACTGAAGCCGATCCTTGAAGGGCAATTTGACTAGCATCAACCAGTTGATATTGGTAACGATAGCTATTGGATTCGCCTTGCGCGGCCACCACTAAGTTAACCGTCTTACGCTGTTGGGCGTTAAGCTCAACATGTGCTTCTACTTCGCTAACATTGGCATTGACGTCCAAGAGTTTGTTGTCAGCATCCACTACCTGGAGTTTGAACTTACCGGTAAAGGTCCGGTTGTGAGCAGTAGTATTGCCTATGCGGATGTAGGCGCGTTTCACCTTATTGATATTTTCCTCATTGCCCGTCAACTCAACTTGACTTGGATTGAGCGTCACATTTCCAACTTCCATACCAGAGGCAATGGTACCTTCTTCGATTTCATATTCTACAGGCACAGTCACCGTCTTACGTCTGGCGACCTGAACGACTACCCGCGATGGGTTAATCTGATATTTAACACTGTCTGGCAAGCCAGGAATTTCTAATTTGAGGGTTTGTTGCCCTGTCTCAATACCGGTTAGATCTTCGGTTTGGACAACTAAATTGCCACTAGCTAGGGAAGAAACGATATTCTTAGGACCCGTTAGGGTAACGGTCACGGTTTCTTGCAGTTGGCTGACAAAGATATCATCGTCATGCTTACCTAATTTAACTGGCACATTGGAGATGGTTTCGGTTGTATCCACACTGACTACTTGCTGCAAATTAGATAGGCTAGTCACTGAGGGGCTACTTGCCTGTACCATACCATAGAGGAAGACCGCAAAGACTAGAGAAGCAATCCGCAAGAACCATTTATTGTCATACCAACGACTATTCCAAAACTTATTCATGCGGCACCACCTTTCTGCTTGTTAAAGAATGACAAGAGCTCATTAACCAGGCGGTTACGATTAGACTCAGCATTATCGCCTTGGTCGTCTCTACTTAAATATCGTTTTAAGAGCTCCTTGAGCTCCTTAGAATCTACATCCCGGTGCAAATGGTCTCTCATGGCTAAGCTAACCCCACCTGTCTCTTCCGAGACAATCAAGGTCACCGCATCTGTTACTTCTGACAGACCGATAGCCGCCCGATGGCGCGTCCCTAATTCCTTAGGAATGGCCTGACTACCAGATAAAGGCAGATAGCAGGCAGCTGCTGCCACGCGATGGCCCGCGATAATAACGGCCCCATCATGAAGTGGCGTATTGGGGATGAAGATATTTACTAAGAGCTGATGCGAAATAGCTGAATCCATAGGAATCCCTGTTTGGATGTATTCATTCAGACTATTTTCTCGTTCAATCGAAATCAGCGCCCCGATTTTCCGCCGCGACATGTACCAAATACTCTTGTCTAAGTCTTGAATCAATCGAGCAGTCGGATCATGCTCCAATCCCTTTCGTGAGCGAGAACTAACCGTACGGCCAATTGATTCTAGAGCTCTACGCAATTCTGGTTGGAAGAGGATGACCACGGCCACCACACCCCAGGAAATGATTTGTTGTAGCAACCAGTCAATGGTCTGCAGGCCAACAATAGAGGCAATAAATTTTGCGGCCAGAATCATGCCGACCCCTTTTAACAAGTTCATTGCTCGAGTATTACGTGCATAGAGTAAGACACGATAGATAATATACCAGACAATGGCGATATCTAGGATTCGAACCAAGGGCTTGTCCGCTAAGAATTGATTAAACCATTCTAACATCTTCTCCTCACCTTTCTCTTGTATTCGACTTATTATACCATAAGTTGGGCAAGGGAGAAAATTTTTGTATAGATAAGCTCCCAGATAATCTTGTCAACTGAAACTAGCAAGAACACGAGCTATCTGTATGACTATCTATTCTAAAAGAAAAAGACCAGCAACAGCTGATCTTTTCCTCTCGCAACTTAGCGAGCGCCCTTACCAAGCAGGACAATTTGTATGGTTTTAATGAGAATTTTGACATCTAGCCACAAGGACCAGTTATCGATATATTCGGCGTCTAACCGCACGACTTCCTCAAAGTCAGTAATATCACTACGGCCACTTACTTGCCAGAGACCGGTAATACCGGGTCGTAACTTAAGACGTTTTTTGTGACCAGCAGAATAGGCTTTGAACTCACTCTCGGTCGGTGGCCGGGTGCCGATTAGACTCATGTCACCAATCAGAACATTATAGAACTGCGGCAGCTCATCTAAACTGGTCCGACGAATAAAGCGACCGATTTTGGTGATACGTGGGTCATCTTCTAACTTGAACATGAGACCCTTCATCTGATTGTATTGTTCCAATTCCTTCTTGCGCTCCTCAGCATCAGCGTACATGGAACGGAATTTATAGAACTTAAAGACGCGTCCATTACGACCTACACGGTTTTGGGCGAAGATAGCTGGCCCCTTGGATTCTAGCTTAATCAAAGGCACTAGCACTAACCCTATTAAGAAGGTCAGGACAAGGCCAACTAAGGCACCTAGGACGTCCAGTAGTCGCTTAATTACCATCCACTCGTAATCATAGAATTTAGTAGAGAAAGTCAAGACACTAAATTTACCTAACTTGCGAACTCGGCGATCCGAATTGAGAGGAATCTCGAAGGCCGAAATATTAAGGCTTACTATAATTCCCATGGATTGGAAGAGCAAAAGGTAGTCTGAAATCTGCTCATCGAAATCACGGGACAAATTGAGGAAAACCTCATCAACAACATTTTGCCTAGCATAGCATTCCATTTCATCAACCGTGACTAGATGCTTACCTTTAAAAATATCAGGCAAAGCAATTTCTTGAGGAGCATCTAGTAGGGCAATCGCACTAATCTGACCACCCCAACCTTGACTTACCTTAAATCGTTCAGCGATGATATCTAATCGATCGGAAGTAGTAACTAACAGAACCTTACGTGAATATTTGAGAGTTGGATAGAGGTGTTGGTAATAGTACTTAATACTCGAATGAATAGCAAAAACCAAAAGTCCATTCAAAGCGACAAAAACCAGGGATGCAGTCCGAGGAATATAGAAATGACTTTTTGACATAAAGACCATCATGGTAATACCAACAAGAAAATACAAAGAATAGATAATGACTGATTTGAGTTGCTCTAGATAACCCCTATCAAACAAGGAGTTAAACTGGCTTGACATATAAAAAGCCGCTATATGGATCAGCAGCATGGTATTAACATCTTCTATATCAATATGGAATCGAGGTGAACTACTCTGGGTTAAAAATAGGCCTACTAATATGACACCCATCAAGTCAACCATACATATTAAAAATTTTTTTAAATCACGATCTTTCGTGGTCACAACAGAGTATCCTCCTTACAGGAAAAGCCAAGGCTTAGTAACAACATTAACCCATTATAGCACCTCTTACCTAAAAATTCTATGCTTTTCACAATGAAAATTGACGCTTATTGTTTTTCATCTAGAAGATGAAAGAAAGTGCGCAAAATGTTTAGCAATAATATCATAAACTACAAACCCTTTCAACAAGAGGCTGGTCACATTCATCGCACTGATATCAAAAAAAGGCCGGGACTCTTATCCCAGCCTTTGTTATCATTTATCTAGTTCTATTGCCAAACGCTTGATGTAGGCCTTTAGACCTAATTCCGTTTCAGGATGGTTTAGACCATATTCAACCATATAGCGCATGTAACCCATTTTGTTGCCAACATCATGTCGGTTGCCTTGGCATTGGACCGCTAGCACTCGCTGGGTCTGATTGAGCTTATTGAGGGCATCCGTCAACTGAACCTCGTCTTCCTTACCTACAGGTAGGTCTTCCAAGAGATTGAAGATTTCAGGTGGCAAGACATAACGTCCTGCAATAGCCATGTGACTCTTGAGTTCGCTAGCCTTTGGTTTCTCCACCATATTGTCAATGTGATGAACAGGCAAGCCGACTTGACTGGATACTTCTTTGCCTAATTCAACAATCCCCATTTGTTCAGCTTCCTCATCAGAAACCTCCATAATGGCTACATTGGCCGTCTGGGTCTCTTGATAAAGGTCCATGAGTTGGCGAGTGACAGGTTTTTCACCCGTCATGATATTATCGCCTAGCATCACTACAAAAGGCTCATCCGCCACAAAGGCCTTAGCCGCTAAAATCGCATCTCCTAAGCCCTTTGGATAGGATTGGCGAACGAAGAAGAGATTAGCCTGGGTAGTCCCCTCTACTAATTTAAGCAAATCAGCCTTGCCTTTTGAGCGGAGGTTGTCTTCCAATTCAATATTGGAGTCAAAGTGGTCCTCGATGGGACGTTTGGTTCTACCCGTAATAATCAAGATTTCCTCGATACCAGACGCAATAGCTTCTTCCACAATAAACTGAATAATAGGCTTATCTACAATCGGGAGCATTTCCTTGGCAAAGGCTTTAGTTGCTGGCAAGAAGCCTGTTCCATAGCCTGCCGCAGGAATGACAGCTTTTCTAATTTTCTTCATGAGGAGTCTCCTATTCTTTTAGATCAGATAGCAAGGTCGTGCGCAATTCAGCTAGAGAGGCTTGATCAGGGATATCGTAGTAAACACCATTAATGGTTTGGCCCTGCCCTTGTAACTGGCCAAGTTCAAGTTGTAAATCGGCCTGACGATACTGGTTGAAGAGGCCCATCAATTGATCCAGGGACAAGTCAGTCGAGACAGATGTCATAAGTGACGCAACTTTCAAAGGATCTAGCTTAAAAGAAGCATCTTGCGCCTTATGCATTAGGGCTTCAAGCACTTGTCGTTGACGGGCTTGGCGGGCATAGTCACCGCTTGAAGAAAAGCGATCTCGCACATAGTAGAGGGCTGTCCGGCCATCTAAATAAACCGGCGTGTCTTGGTAAAATTCATAGCCATCAATGGTAAATGTTTCAGGTGGCACTACTTCTACGCCGCCCACTAAATCCACCAAATCTTCTAGTCCCTTCATATTAAGCGCTAGATAGTGTTGGATGGGGACGCCTAGTAAGTGCTCGACGGTTAGTTTGGATAACTCCGCACCACCATAGGCATAGGCGTGGTTGAGCTTATCCATGCCCTCGTAGCCCTCAATATTGACATAGGTGTCTCGCGGTAGACTAACGAGGCGTAAGGTTTTATGGCTAGGGTTGAGGGTCATCACCATGATGGTATCGGAACGACCTTGTTCTGTCCGGCCCAATTCCCCCGTGTCAATTCCTAGAAAGAGGAAAGACATAGGCTCAGAATCTGGCGCTGCCTGAACTTGAGGCCCTTGCCACAGACTGGCCACTAGGGCCAAGACGACCATTAAAAGCAAATGCTGGAGTTTTGATTTCATCTAGGGAGCCTCCTAGTCAGCTTGAGTGGTTTGATTGGCGAAACCAATGATGGCTTCCTTGAGAACATCGCCTTCTAAGGTGTCGAATTCTGCCATCTTAGCTTCAATGGTAGCCAGCGGCATGGTATTTACCTTGCCGACGAAGATTTGATCATGTACTTGGTTATCTACAAATTCTGATGCCACCAAGAGCTCTTCATAGAGTTTCTCACCCGGACGAATGCCTACTTCAACAATTGGGATTTCTTTTTCAGTATGACCACTAAGCAGGACCATTTTCTTAGCTAAGTCATAAATCTTAACAGGTTCACCCATATCTAAGATGAAGACTTCGCCGTCGCGGGCATATGCTCCGGCATGAATGACTAAGCGGCTAGCTTCCGGAATGGTCATAAAGTAACGGGTCATGCGGAAATCGGTCACCGTCAGCGGGCCACCTGCAGCAATTTGTCGTTCGAAGACTGGAATGACACTGCCTCGGCTACCTAAGACATTACCGAAGCGAACGGCACAATAGGTAGATTGACTGGTCTTATTGAAGCCTGTCACAATCAGTTCGGCCACACGCTTGGTTGCCCCCATCACGTTAGGTGGGTTGACCGCCTTATCTGTCGAGATCATGACCATCTTAGGTACACCGGCTTGGTCGACTGCTTTGGTTACATTATAGGTCCCGTGGATATTATTCTTGAGGGCTTCCTTAGGGTTACGCTCCATCATCGGCACATGCTTATGAGCTGCTGCATGATAGACGATAGCTGGTTGGTAATCCTGGAAGACTTGTAATAAGCGTGGATAGTCTTGAATATCTGCAATAACGGGCACATATTCAATTTCTGGATGACTCTTAATTAATTCATGGTAAATCAGATAAATGGAGTTTTCGCCATGACCTAAGAGAATGACCCGTTTAGGCTTGAAGCGACTGACTTGGCGACAGATTTCGCTCCCGATTGAGCCACCTGCCCCGGTCACTAAGATGGTTTTATGGCTTAACTCTTGGTCCAGGCATGACTCATCTAGGCGGATTTCCTTACGACCCAAGAGGTCTACAATGTCAATTTTCTTAATCTCATTGCGTTGTGGGCCAGCCCCTTGAATAACATCTTCAACCTTAGGCATTTTATAGACGGTTAAGCCCGCCTCGTTACACATTTCGAGGATACGTTCATATTCGCGCGGTTCAAGAGAGGGAATAGCCACAATGACTTCATCAATATCATATTCTTTGGCTAGGCTGGCTAAGTCATCGTAACGACCTAAGACCGGCACGCCACTTAGCTGTTGCCCCTTCTTATTGAGGTCGTTATCCAATATCCCCACAATGTCCAAATCACTGGTTTGAGGTTGATAGCTGTTCATGAAGGCCGCGCCTCCGTCCCCAGCCCCAATTAGGAAAATCCGGCGACTGGTCGCCACCTCCTGGCCGCGATCACGTTGGGAGTATAAGAGCTGCCAAATCAAACGTGGTGCAAAGACCAAGAAGGTACTCAAGAGAATGAAGAGAACCAAGAAACGAACTGAAAACTGAGGCAAGAAGACATAGCTAATGCCATAGCCCACCACACTGGAAATGGCGATGGTGGAAAAGAGCTTCATAAATTCATCTAGGGAATTGTAGCGGCTCATACTTGCTGCCAAGCCCATAAGATGGGTTAAGACTTGGTAAATTGCAAAAGTTAACCCCACATACACAATATAGTCAAAGGGATTAGGGTTAATCAAGGTATAGAAGAGGACATAGGATACCACAATGGCTACAATAAAACTTATTAAGTCACTGATGGCCCAGAAAAATTGTTTCTGCCCCCGATTTAATCTTTCAACGATGTCTATTACATAGCCGGCTATATCTTTATTCAAAATCATACTGCCACCTTTTCTATAGATTTGCATTCTTTTGTATCAGTACTATTTTACTCTTGATTGGGTCAAAATACAATGTATTTTCGCTAAAAAGAGCTCCAGTTAGCCCATAGGACTCTGTCCCTGTCCTAAATAAAAACACGGCAAGGCTAACCCTTACCGTGTCGTTTGCTTATCTTCCTGAGCCTTAAGGTGATCATGATAGCGTTGGCGATACTCTTTAGGACTGACACCCTCAGATTGTTTAAAGACCCGATAAAAATAGGCTTGATTCTGATAGCCAACCTTGACCGCAATCTGGGCCACCGACAGCTTAGACGCAATCAGTAAATCCTTGGCGATGGCTAGACGATATTGATTGATATAGCGGGACAGAGTCATACCGACCTCACGCTTGAAGAGTTGGCCCAAGTACATGACATTGACATGGAGGTCATCGGCCAAACTCTTCATGGAGATATTCTCGTTATAACGTTCATAGATAGCCGCCAAGACTTCATTGACTATTGGCGGATAGAGGTGGTGACGCTTCTCACGCCCACCTAAATCCAAACTCTCCTTGAGGTGTTGGCTTAGCGAGGCAAAAGTCAGAGGCTGATTGGCCCCTTCATCTAGGAGACTGGTTGGGGTATGCTGGTTAGATTTAATATCAAAGTAATGCCGAATCAAGGCCGTTAATTGCACCACTTCCTGAGGCGCTAGTTCCCGCTCCTGACAAAAGGCCAAGAAGCTATCTAAGTCCGCATCCAGTTTAATGCTATTCTGATTATCGATGGCTTCATAGAGATGACCCACTAATTGATCGACTAACTTAACGGTCGTAGGATTTGTTTGGGAAGCGTCACTCTCATCCTGCCAAAAGATTTGCCTAGCTCGCTCTTCATCCCACTCCCATTCATAGAAAAGCCGTCGACTTTCAGCCTGAAGGAAGCTTTGAAGCTTGTGATGAATATTGGTCAAGCTCAGCCCAGTCTGAATTTGCATCCCACTGTCTTGAAGTTTTTGACTAGAATCCGACTGGGGCATAATCCCTAGTAGCCAGTCACCTAGCACCATAATAGACCAACCGCCCGTAGCCAACAATTGGGGCTGACAAGTTTTTTGTGCCAAAACCCACTGCCAGTTGGGGGCAGTGACATCCTGGTAACGAAGAGGTAAGCTCCCTTGGCCTGTCTCTAACCAACTAGTCAGTTGAGCTTGCTCATGGTCCGAAATAACCTGATCTAGGGCTCGCTTATCCCGAATTTCTTGGGCTACTTGGCTAAGCACCCGATGGAGTTCTACCTTGTCGATAGGCTTAAGCAGATAATTCTTGGCCCCTAATTCCATACCTCGCTTAACGTACTCAAATTCCTGATAGCCTGACACAAAAATGAAGACAAAGTCCTGGCCTAGCTCCTTGGCTTGACTAATAAAATCAATCCCCGTCACGTTAGGCATATTGACATCGGTGATGACAATATCCACCGCTTGGTGACTCATTAAGTCCAAGGCTTCCTGGCCATTACCAGCTGTCCCTGCAAGTTGCAGACCTAGTTCTTGCCAGCGGATCAGGCGTTCTAAGCCTTTGACAATCATGTACTCATCGTCCACAATCATGACCCTGAGTGGGGTGGGTTGAAAGGACACTTGAGCCATACACGGACACCTCCTTCTTCATTTATTTGATAAGATAAAGTAGCCTCGCCACCAAAATAATGATGGAGTCGCTCAGCCACATTAAAGATTCCAATTGACTGCCGGCTATTCGGTTCAATGGGTCGAGCTCCCTCTCTTAATCCTTGATTTAAGGAGCTGAGGGTTTCTGGGGACATACCTCTCCCATTATCAGACACTTCAATCCAGAGCCTGCTAGTCAGGTTGGCTTGGTCGGCCACGTCTTCCACCCAGGCTTTGATGACTAAGTGGTTATCACTCCTAGCGAAATCCACGCCATGCACAAAATAGTTTTCAATCAATGGTTGCAAGGTAAACTTAGGCAAGACGAAAGCTTGACATTCTGATGTCATCTCAATATCCACCTGCAATTTGTTAGGATAACGCACTTGGTAGAGGTGGATGTATTTACGGCAGAAGGAAAGCTCACGCTCCAAGGTCGTCTCCTTCTCATCGCTAATGTTATTTCTTAATAAGGCAGCGAAATCATAGACGATATCGGCCAATTCATCTGCCCCCTCAGTCAAGGCACTCATGCGAATAAACTCTAGCGTGTTGTACATAAAATGCGGATTAATTTGCGACTGCAAAGCCTTGAGAATGGCTTCGTGCTCGCGGGCTTCCATGGAATAGAGTTCCTGTATGTTAACCTGATACTGGTCTAACATGGTATTAATGGAGTGGGTAATTTCCCGCAGTTCATCCTGCTTATCCGTTTCCCGAATACGATAGTAAAATTGCCCTTCTCCAATTCGCTTGAGGGTCGTGACCATATCATGAACCTGATTGGAATAGGCCCCGAAGAAACGATAAAGCAAGGCCAAGAGGATGACTGCCACAAGTATGGTAATCAAGGTAATCACTAATACTGGACCCATAACCCGTTGCCAGATGATCGACTTAGGCAGAAGGCTGATGATTAGTAAATCTTCGCCCGTCTCCATGCGGCTGATCAGGTAGCCAGAAGGCACGTTTTCTCCTTTGATGACTGCTTGTAGCTTGTCTTGACTCAGCTTGCCACGTTCTAGGAGCATGCGTTTTAGCTTGGCATCGACGACGACAGTTTGAGCCTTTGTTAAGAGTGGCGACTCAGCCAGCCCTTGGAAGAAACGATCGGCATGATAGTTGACTTGTACCTGCCCCAAACTATGGCCAGAACGCAAGTCGAATAAAGGGCGGTCAAAGCCAATCTCTTTACCCTCTTCTTTACTTATATCTGACGGCATCATCTTACGGCCTCGGGTGTTGTCGGCGGTAGAGACAATCAGTTCTTTGGCATTATCGACATGGATAAGAATCGAGGTAATATCTTGAAACTCCCGATGAAGTCGATAGAGCTTATCAGGCAAGTAGAGATTGTACTGACGATTCATTAGAAAGCTCTCTAGCGACTCCTGGTAGCTATAATTGGCATAATGGCGCAAGGCTTCAATCTGCTTGGTTGACTCAGTCAGTTTTTGCGCGATTTTCTGAGTATCTTGGTCAGCCTGACTGAGTTCTGTCTGAATATGGTAGTGCATGAGATTGAGCTCAGCCAGGGCATTATTAATATTATGTTGATAGAGCAAGTAGACCGCTACTAGAGGCAGAAGAAAAACTAAGACTAAAATCAGGGTCGCATAGTAGCGTAAGAGCCGACTAAAGCGATTGGGATTCTTCTGGCTCATGCGGAATCACTCCTTGCCGACGCCACTCTCTCAAATAGAAGGACGACAAGCTAGTCACCCAGAGAGGGACCGCGAAGATAAAGGCCAAGGCTGGGAAGGTCATCACCACCCAGACAATAACCAAACTATAAACCAAGGTCAGAAGATTGGGACGTGGCGTCACCAAGAGTTGGAAGAAGCTAAACTTAATGAATTGGCTAGCTTCCCCCTGGTAGACAACCCGCATTTGACTCTCTGCCACTAAAGCTAGGTTCACTAAGACTAAAACGGTCACTTGGATGACAAGGGCCACCAAGAAAATCATGCCCCGCATTTGAGACGTAATAAAAATTAACCAGCACAGGAAAACAGACAAGAGGGTATAGAAGAGATTAAGGCCCCAGCTATCACGACGGTTGGCCTTATAGCTATCCCAAAAGCCAGAGAAAGTCAGCAGGTCTGCCCGCCACTTAGCGCTTTGGTGGGCTTCAGTTAAGGCCGTCAGACTAGCCATGGTGCCAAAAATGCCCAAGCCAGCCAACCAACCCAACCAGAAAAAGGCAGCTCCCTTCATCCAATAGTAGACTCGCATCATCATCTCAACAAGTTTAGTTTCCATGCGCTTCCTCCTCTATCTTACAATCAAGACTATTATACTCCCTTTGGCCATTTAGTGCTAGAGAAAACGGTCTTAAAGATGCTTCCAATGGCTTAAGAGAAGGCAAGAAACCCAGTTCTTGCTCTAATTGGCCACCCGCCATGATATCCTCATAAGTCAGGAAGTGAGCAGCATAATCTTGGCCATTTAATTGGCGGCTCAAAACCACATTGAGTACCTGGCTAGGATTCAGGGTAGTCCATTGGAAGTCCCGTCCCTCACTTAGGTTGAGACTGGCCTGGTCCCAGATGCTGATCCCTAAGACATATTGATTAGTCCCTGGGGTCACGGCATAAATTCCAAGAGAACTCAAAACAAACCAGGCTGATAAGGAGCCGTTGTCCTCGTCGCCAATATAGCCTTCTTCTTCCAACTTAAAGGCTTCTAGCATGAGCGATTTAAGCAATTGATGGGCCATATGTGGGTAGCCAGCATAGATTGGTAAGTAAGGCAAATGGAAGCTTGGCTGATTGGACAGGGCTAGCTGGCCCCAGTCACGACGGGCCATTTCTAACATTTCATGAATTTCATAGCCATAGCCATCCACCCGGTAGCTGGCCGGTTGATTAACTAAGGCCCGCAGCTGCTCGTAGAAGGCAGCATCTCCGCCATGTAGGGCCACTAAATCAGCCAAATTATGATAGACCGCGAAAGACTGCTGCCAGGCAGAGCCCTCGGTATAAGGGCCACCCCAGGCTTGGCTAACAAAGTCGCCTAAGAAT
Source organism: uncultured Abiotrophia sp. (assembly GCF_963520105.1). Classification (NCBI taxonomy): domain Bacteria; kingdom Bacillati; phylum Bacillota; class Bacilli; order Lactobacillales; family Aerococcaceae; genus Abiotrophia; species uncultured Abiotrophia sp. The sequence continues at coordinate 56,393 of NZ_CAUQPN010000004.1, read as the reverse complement.
TGGCCAGCTTGATCCTTAGCCCGCATCAGCCCAGTTTCGTCATCGAAAAGATGGCGGTAGTTGAGTGATTGTTGGCGGTAATACTTGGCTCGCTCGGAATCACCTAAAGCCTGAGCTACCTGACTAATACAGAAGTCACTATAGGCGTAGTCCAAACTTTTATTAACCGACTCGCCATAGCTTGCTGGCAAATAGCCCAAGCGACGATAATCGCTAGCTCCCTGGCGGCCTTCCAAGTGGTGAACACTCTCTGTCTCAGCCGTATAAAGCATGGCCTGATAAAGCTCCAGGGCCAAATCTGATGGGACTAGGTCCTTAACGACGGCATCCGCAATGACTGCATCCACCAAGGTCCCTGGCATAAGCCCCCGTTCGTCAGGAGACAACCATTTAGGCAAGAAGCCATCTTCTCGGGCAACTGCTAGAATGCCTTCTAGGAAGAGTGGCACCATTTCAGGCACAATTAAGGCATAGAGTGGGTAATTAGTCCGGAAGGTGTCCCAGTAGCCATTATTGGTCAAGAAGTAGCCAGGCTCCAACTTCCCCGTATAAGGCGATTGATGAATAGGCTCCCCGGTTTCCGACCACTCATAGGCCGCCTGAGGGAAAGTGGCCGTCCGATAGAGACAATGATAAAATCGATCGACAAGCTTGGCCTTTCGATGACTAACTGTCAAACGGCTTAGATAGTCCTCCCACGCTGCCTCTGTCTGTGCGCACTGCTGGTCCCAGGACTGGCCGAAGAAATAGGATTGCCGATAATTAAGCTCCAGCTGGGCTGGGCTAATATAAGAGGTCACCCATTCCAAATGCAAAGACTGGCTTGGGATAGTTTCAATGCCGTCCAAGTCTAGCCAAAGTTGGTGGAGACCCTCTCCCAAATCCACCACCTGGCACAGCTCAAAGGTTACCCCCTCGGGCGCTAGCATCCGGCTATATTGACCATATTGACCGTACTTAGATCCTGCTAGCTGGTTGGTGTAGAAAGTCAGCTGATGACCCTCTAGCTCATACCAACCACTTTGGTCCAAAACCAAGCTCATGACCCAATGCCCCTTAGGATAGCGCCGGTCAGGTGTCACCTTAAGGCTGGCCCCATCCCGCGTTGGACAACAAGCCACCTGCAAACCGTCCCGCAAACGTTGGTAGGACAAAAAGCCTGGTCGAAATTGAGCTAGATCACCGCGATAGCCAGAACTAGCCAATTCTCGACTGCCCTCAGCAGACAGAGGGCTCTTAAGTTGATTCCACTCCTTATCCGTTAGGCAGGCCACCTGCCAAGTCACCCAGGCAAAGTCCCCCATCCAGGGACTGGGTTGGTGGGTCAAACGAATCCCAAAGGCAGTCCCATCTTCCGGATGGAAAAATCGTGACTCTCCAGGCCGGGTTTCCAAAACAAAATGGTTCATGCCAAAGGGCACCCCAGTATAAGGCAGGGTGTTGCCCTGACCTAAGCGGTGACTATTCCGCGTCCCCCAACGGGTATCAATGGTTTGGTAAGGAGCTGACATCTCTTTTCTTCCTTTCTTTCAATCCTCAATCTTTGATACGAGGGAGTGCAAAAGCTCCCGCCTTCTGCTTTCGAGCCGCAAGGATTGAGCCGTCTTTTAACAACAAGAGGCTGGAACTGAGTCCCAGCCTCGCCTCATTCATTAGGCATTAGTTTTTGTTTTTCAAGAATTCGTCGTATTGACGTTGCATTTCTTCCTTGATCTTATCAATCCCTGCGTCTTTCAAAGCTTTGTTGAATTCAGGTAAGACTTTTTCAGGGTCAACTGTACCAGTGTGGAGACCTGCAACATATTCGTTAACGACATTGTTGACGTTAGCAATTTCGTCCGCTACAGGTTCTTGGTTGAAGTTGAAACCTAATAGTGGAGACTCTGTTGCTTCTTTCAAGCCTTTTTCAGAAGCGGCCAATTGTTCTGGTGTGATGCGTTCATCTTTGTAAAGCAAGGCAGCGTTCCCTGTGTTCCATGCAGACATGTGAGTTGCACCTTCGTTGTACTTAGGCAAGAGTTTGATCTTGTCTTCGCCAACTTTTTCCCAGTTCTCGCCTTCTAGACCGTAAACCAAGGTGTTCATGATTTCTGGTTTAGAGTTGATGTAGTTAAGCAATTTAACTGACTCTTCAACGTGATCAGAGTTTTGAGCGATAACGAAGTTAGACATACGTGCTTGAGCGTTAGTCTTGATGATGGTGTCGCCGTGAGGCACGATTTCTAAGTCTTTACCAGAAACAGCGCGGAGTAAGTAGTTACCGTAGTCACGTGGCCCTACTGTTTCACGACGCATGAACCAAGTATCAGCATCTAATGGGTAACCTTGGTCAGAAGTTGCAGCGTCTTTAGGTACGAAGCCTTTCTTGTAGAATTCGTGCATTACCTTGATTTCTGGAATGAAGGCATCTGTTTCTTCATAAGGGTTCACGATTTTGGCAGTATCGCCTTTGAGGTAAACCCCGAGTGGTACAGCATCCCCAATGACATAGTCAAAGTCATGCCCTACACGCCAGCCACGACCTGCAGCTAAAGGTGCTACACCAGGTTCTTTGTCTTTAATGGTTTGTAAGAGAGGTTCTACATCTTTCAGTTCTTTGATACCGTCTAATTTGAGGTCATATTTCTTCAAGAATGTTGGGTTGAAGGTGTAGAACTCTTGCGCATAAACGTTCCCGTTCACTGGGAAAGCATACATCTTGCCGTCAACTGTGTTCCCTTTGATGTAAGCTTCATCTAAGTACTTGAAGGAGTCTTGAGCGTGTTCTTTGATTAGGTCAGTCAAGTCAGCATAAGCGCCTTTTGAAGCATTTTGGATGTAGCCAGAGGCACGTGCGATGTCGTATTTTTCACCTGAGTTGGTCATCACGTTCATCTTGTCATCGTACTCACCCCAACCTAGGTAGCGGATTTCAAGTTTAAGGTTTAAGTCACGAACGAAAGCTTCGTTAACTTTAGCCAAAAGTTGATCCAAGTTATCAGGTGGTGTCCCGATTTGGTACATGGTGATAGTAGTTGGCTCTTCAGCTTTAACAGCTGGAGTGAAGACAGAAGCTACCGATACTGCTGCTAAAGCAGACATAGCCATATTACGTACAAGACGTTTCATTTTCATTGTGGATTCCTCCTAAAATTTTTATATTGTTATTACCTGTAAGAATGGAGTGGTCACGTCTATTCCTTGACGCCACCGATGGTTAAACCAGAAATAAAGTATTTCTGGAAGAAAGGATAGCTTAAGGCGATTGGCAAGGTTGAGATAACCACCATGGCCATACGCGTTGCTTCCCGCGGAATCGAGACGCCCGATACGGCCGAAGCACCTTGGGCAGCATTTTTAACGATATAGTCAATATTGGCTTGGATTTGCATCAAGACATATTGCAGTGGGAAGAGGTTTTGATCATCTAAGTAAAGCAAAGCGCTAAACCAGTCGTTCCAGAAACCAATGGCCGCAAAGAGAGAAATAGTTGCAATCCCTGGAATGGCCAGTGGTAGGACGATTTGGCGGAAAATCCGGAATTCGCCTGCCCCGTCAATACGAGCGGATTCAATGATAGATTCAGGAATAGACTTGCGGAAGAAGGTCCGCATGATGATGACGTTGAATGGGCTCAAGGCCATTGGCAAGATCAAGGCCCAGATAGAGTTTCTTAGCTTGAGTAAGGAAGTCATCACGATATAGCTTGGCACCATCCCAGCCCCTACCAACATGGTCACCAAAATGATGAAGAGGAAGAAGCGGCGGAAGATGAAGTAAGGTCGTGATAAGGCATAGGCATAAGTCGACGTAACTGTTACGTTAATCAAGGTCCCGACCACGGTCACGAAGACCGTCACCATAAAGGCATTGACGATGGTAGAACTTTGCGTAAAGAGATACTCGTAACCTGCTGTAGACCAGGCATCCGGAATCAAGCGATAACCGTTCCGCACAATGGAGTTTTCATCGGTCAGCGATAAGATGATAACAAAGATGAAGGGAAAGACACCCGTCAAACCAACCAAGGTCATCAGAAGACTGAAGAAGAAGTTAGCTTTGGGGCCGAAGGTATCCACCGATACCTTACCCAGTTTTTTCTTGGTCTGAGTCATGGTGGCACCTCCTAGAATAAAGCAGAATCTGGATCAATCTTGCGCACAATCAAGTTAGCTGACAGCAACAAGATGAAACCAACGAAGGACTGATAAAGCCCGGCTGCGGTGGTCATCCCCAGGTTCCCTGCGTTTTTCAAACCATCATAGATATAGGTATCTAAGACGGACGTCACATTCTTAAGTGGACCAGATTGAAGTGGCACTTGGTAGAAGAGACCGAAGTCGGCCCGGAAGATGTTCCCAATCCCCAAGATAACCAGAATAATCATCATTGGTACCAAATGCGGAATCACAACGTGGCGAATTTGGTCCCACTTGCTAGCGCCATCCATTTGGGCGGCTTCATAGTAGGTCCGGTCAATCCCCACAATGGTCGCGAAGTAGATAATGGAGGAATAACCAATCCCTTTCCAAATCCCCATGAAGACAAGGAATGGTGGCCACATGTCAGGCGTTGTATACCAGTTAGTGTCGGCCTTCATGCCCATATCCCCTAACATTTGGTTCAATAGCCCGCGGTCCGTAGACAGGAAGGTCAAGACGAAGATACTGATGATAACCCATGACAAGAAATAAGGTAAGAGCATGGAAGTTTGAATGGTCTTAACCAAAAGCTTGCTGCGTAATTGACTGAGAATAATCGCGAACATGACGGCAAAGATAAGACCAATAACAATGAAGGCTAGGTTATATAAGACGGTGTTGCGAGTGATGAGGTAGGCCTTAGAACTTGAAAATAGGTAGTTAAAGTTGGCGAACCCTACCCATTTACTGTCGAGGATGGACTGAACAAATCCCCCCTTGGAGAAACGGAATTGCTTAAAGGCCACCACGTTCCCTAATACTGGAATATAGTAGAAAAAAATGAGCCAAATCAGCCCCGGTAAAGTCATAATGAGCAAGGGTATATTTTGTTTCCATTTGCGTCGTTTTTTGGAGCTTTTAGCTTTTTTCGCTGCTTCCATTGTCACTCCTCTTTTCTGTTAACGTTTACAGTTTGTATTATACGCCAATTGCCCCTGACTTCCTATCCTCAAATCATAGGTAATTTATTAAAAATTATAGGTATTAAATCATACATTGTGCACTAAACCCGTATAGGAAAATAGTTATTTCGCCCGATACTCTAGCAACTAACTTGTACTTTTTAAGCCCCTCTCTCGCTCTTAAATTAAGCAGATATTTTACTAGACTTTATGGTCGCGTCAGCTCAAAGTAAAAAGGCATGACTTCAGTCATGCCTGAAATATAAGCTAAATGAGTTTGACTCCTTGGAAGCCAGGCTACTCACTAAGTTCAGCAGCTGCCAACCAGGTTACTCCTGCCCCAATCAGATTAGCATCTGCTTGGTGGGCACAAGAACGCACCTGAGGATGGTGGGGGACTTCAGACGCTTCTAAGAAGGTCTTGACCCGCTCTTCTAGTAGCCGACTGAAGGCCTGATTGCCCGACAATGCCCCCCCAATCAAAATAAGCGGCAAATCCATGAAGACGTAGAGATTATGAATTAAGAGGGCCAAATCATCTATCATTTGATCGACGGCTTCCTTAGCTTCTGGATAGCCTTGTGTAGCCAATTCCAAGAGAGCCTTGAAGTCACTCGACCCGTTATAGCGCCGTGCCACATTGACCGGGCTCATGGTTGGGCTGACTCGGCGACTAAAGTCGACCATGCCATAACCAAACTCACCGGCAAAACCTCCTGGGCCACGGTAGAGCTGGCCATTTAAGACCAAGGCGCCCCCAATGCCAGATCCTAAGACTAGGAGGGCGGCGGCTTGGGCTCCCAGAGCAGCTCCTGAATGAACTTCAGCTACCGCCGCACAGTTGGCGTCATTTTCAATGGTGATAGGCACTTGGAAAGCTTGGGTCATTTCTTGAACAAAAGGCCGATGATGGATATAAGGGACGGCACTAATGCCTTCGATAAGGCCCTTGTCTGGCAAGACGGTCCCTGGCACGGAAAAGCCAATTCCCTTGATAGGCAAGTCCAATTCTTGGCGGAGTTTGGCAAGCTCGTACTGGAGTCCCTCCCAAGTTTCTGGCGTGGGAAACTTCCCTTGATGGTTCAAGACTTGCCCATCAAAGATGCCATACTTCACGCTTGTTCCCCCAACATCGCAAACTAGTAGTTGCTCGGTCATGTCATTTCCTCCCATTCAAATCCATGATTAGCAGTTAAATCTTTGAACCACCAGCCGGATTGTTTGACGGTCCGAGTCTGGGTATGAATATCGTTAGAGATTAAGCCATAGCGATTCTTGTAGGCATTGAGCCAGGACCAACCATCGACTGGCGTCCAGACATGGTAACCAAAGCAGTTAGCCCCTTCTTGCATAGCTCGGTTAAGCCAGTAGAGATGTTCGCTGAAGAACTGAATCCGATACTGATCCTGGATAATGCCTGTCTGATCGAGATAGCGCTCCTCACGCGAAACGCCAATCCCATTCTCAGATACGAACCAAGGAATATTATCATAATTATCTTGAAGGTTCTTGGCAATATCATAAAGAGCTTGCGGATAGATTTCCCAGCCCTTATCCACGTTCATACGACGGCCTGGCATTTGATAGTCGTTAAAGTAGCGTTGTGGCAGCCAGTCAACAGTTAAGCTGTTAGGCGAAATCTCGGGAGCCTTAACCCGATGAGGGTGGTAGTAGTTAACCCCGATATAATCCACACGATTGTCGCGGATAATGGCTAGCTCTTCTGGCGTCGCTTCCCATAGCACCCCGTCTTTAGCCAGAATGGCCACTAATTCCTCTGGGAAACGCCCCTTAACCGAGGCATCTAAGAAGAGGCGATTAACAAATAAGTTGGCAAAATGTGCTGCTGCCAAATCTTCTTCAGACTGACTAGCAGGATAAGCCGGCGTCAGGTTAAGGGCAATAGTGACCCGACCTTGCGGATTTTGATTGATTTGGCGGTAGGCTTGTATGGCCTTGGCAGAGGCTAATTGTAGGTTATAGGCCACTTGCACCGCCTTCTTGCCATCTACTAACATAGGATAGTGGAAACCATAGAGATACTGGCCTTCTACGACTACCATAGGCTCATTGAAGGTCATCCAGTCGGTCACACGATCGCCGAAACATTCAAAGGCCCGGCGCGCAAATTTCACAAAAAGCTCTACGACATGTTTGGACTCCCAACCACCGTAACGCTCATAGAGGTCAATTGGCAAGTCAAAGTGATGGAGATTGATAATCGGTCGAATACCGGCTGCCAAGAGGGCATCAATGACCCGGTTGTAGTAAGCTACCCCTTCTGGATTCAAGCTTCCTTCCTCTAAATTATCAATCAAGCGGGTCCATTGAATGGAGGTCCGCAAACTATTAAACCCTAAGTCCTTGAATAGGGCGATATCAGACTCATATAAATGGTAGAAATCGGATGCCACATCCGGCCCTACATAGCGGAAGAAATCTTCCGGCTTGGTATCATAATGATAATCGAATACATTGACATGGGGCTTATGGAATCGCCCTTCATTTTGTGGGCCAGAAGTTGCCCCACCCCACCAAAAATCTACTGGAAATGTTACTTTCATCGTCATCACCTCATCCTTATTATAGCATGACTCTGACTGTACAAAATATAGACCTTTTGCGACAAACTATAGGCTTATGAGTAGCACTCACACGCCCCATCTTTCTGGGTGGGGCATGACTAAGTAAAGCAGTCCTTTCTTGAAATATAAAAGTAGCGCTGTTCTTCTGGCAGAACAGCGCTACTTTATTAAAAACGGATGGAAATCGCCTATGGTAGATCGAAATTTATCTTCTTGAGTAGGGTGCTAAGCCCTTGCAACTCCGCTTCGCTTAAGTTACCAAATACTTTATCAAGTTTGGCTACGTGAACAGGAAAAATCTCTCGCATCAAATCAAAACCTGATGGACTTAGGCCAATATAAGCTACCCGTCTATCCTTAGCATCAATTCTCCGTTGAACAAGCCCCTTTTTTTCTAGCTGATTAATGACATAGGTTGTCGAGGAGGAAGAAATCAGAATCTTCTTAGCAATTTGCTGTACAGGGTACTCTCCTTTAGACCAGAGCAATTCTAAAACACCAAACTCTGTCGAATTAAGTCCGTAACTACTAACGTCATTCTTTAAAAATTGTGTCAGTTGGCCACTGGTCCGCATAAGTCCCACAACCACTTTCAAAGCTAATTCTTGATGCATTGGCCAACCTCCTCCTATTTTTTCTTAAGGTCCCATTATAACAAGTCTTGTTTTTTAAACAAGAGAAATATTTATACTTGACCTTTTAAATATAACTTTATACACTGTATTAAGTATCAAAAATAATTATGTAAAGGACTTAATAGATATGGCACGCTTCAGCAGTGACAAACTCCCTACTTGCCCCTTTGTTGTTACCCAAAAAGTTCTCTCTGGCAAATGGAGTATTCTCATCCTCCACGCCCTCGAGCAAGGTCCTAAACGCTTTAATGTTCTCCACCGTGAATTATCTGGAATCACTCAAGCTACCCTCACTAAACAATTACGTCAGTTGGAAGAAGATGGCATCATTATTCGCAAGGCCTATCCTCAGATTCCACCTAAGGTAGAATATCAACTATCCGCTATCGGCATGGAATTTCGTTTAGTGCTTCAACAATTGGGGGCCTGGGGAAACAAGTATATCCATTTCCTTAAAACTCAATAATAAAGAATAAGCGTGTTGACTTCCCCAAGTCAACACGCTTTTCTCATAATGATAGACGCGTCAAAATAGAAAAGTAATCGGTAAGCCCCTAAACTTCCTATTTGACTGAAGATGCTCCACCCAACTGTACTTTTACCTTCCCCTAAAGGGAAAAGCACTAACTGAGCCATCTATCATCAATAGTAACCAATAATTAAAAAGGTTGCGCTAGCCTGTTGCTAGCTATGGTACCTTGACTATCTGACCAAGATCCCTCAATCTTAGTGGTCTACGATAGGTGCCAAGGCGAGGTATCTTCCGCCTTTTCAAAAGGCAACCTCAGATAATGTGAACAACGGGATAAAGTCTCCACTCCATCCGAATAGTGAGTTCACTATTCATTGCAACTACCAATTAGTGGCTATCACTTGTCCCGCCTCTCTCGCCTACTCACATATTTTGTCACCATTTACAACGCGCCGCAGTTGCTTGACAAAATTAGTTTCTGTTAGCCGATCTCGCCCTCGGGCGAGAAAAAGAACCATAAGTAGCTAAAGATTTAGGTTTCTACCAAACAAGTGATTGAAGTAATTGATATCACCCGTTGTCACACTCATCTTAAATTCGAAATGACTCATAGTAAAAGAACTACTTCCCCTCTGTTCTAAAAGCAGTCGCTTAAAGCACTTAGTTATCTCGAATTCGAAATAATTATATCACGTCAATGACATTTGGTCAATACATTGATTTTCATAATCTTTTCCTAAATAAATAGAGATTCGTTTCACTAAATATTCGGAATAAGCTGAACTTTCTTAGAATATTCTCTAAATGTATTCTTATTTTTTATTTCCAACTTAATAATAGCACCTATTTTATATGTTTTCTTTCGCCTTTTATAAGATAAATAGCTATTTATACCCTATATTTTTTATTTATCCTACATATTTATAGTTAAAAACTATAGATACTCCTATAAAATCAATATAGCCAGATGATTGACCCTGGCCCGCTTTAGCCCTTACAATAAGAGAAAAGCTCCTTTACTTGATAGGAGTTATCGCGTAAGGAGGTTGCCCTTTGCCTATTCGTATTGCTGATGGCCTACCCGCCAAACAAGAATTACTTCATGAAGGTATCCAGGTCATGGAAGAGCAGACAGCACAGCGCCAGGATATTCGCCCGCTTAAAATTTTGCTCCTCAATCTCATGCCCAAAAAAGAAGAAACGGAACTTCAATTTCTACGCCTTTTAGGGAGCCAACCTCTACAAATTGAAGTCGACTTCCTCCAGATGTCGAGTCGCAAGTCTAGCCACACCAACGCCTCACACTTGGAGAAATTCTATTATCAATTTAATCAGATTCAAGACCGCTATTATGACGGGCTAATTGTGACCGGCGCTCCAGTAGAGCACCTTGACTTCGAAGACGTTACCTACTGGTCGGAACTCCAAAGCATCTTCGACTGGTCTAAAAACCATGTCTTTTCTTGCCTCCATATCTGCTGGGGTGCGCAAGCGCGACTCTATACCGACTATGGCATAGCTAAGCATACCCTACCTATTAAGCTTTTTGGTATTTTTAGTCATGACTTGACCCAGCGCCACCATCCTCTAACGCGTGGTCTAGACGACACTTTCTTAGCGCCACAATCGCGCCACACGGGTATCGATGAAGCTAGGCTGGCCCAGCACCCAGAGCTAGATGTGTTGGCTACCGCGCCTGAAACGGGGACCCTATTGGCCGCTTCCAAGGACAATCGGCAAGTTTTTGTCACGGGGCACATGGAATACGATGCCTTGACTTTAGATCAGGAATATCGTCGGGATCTAGGTTCTAATCCTCAAGTCTGCCTGCCTCTGAACTACTATCCTCAAGATCAAGCAGATTTACCACCCCAACATCGTTGGCGATCTAGCGCTTATCTTTTCTTCCATAATTGGCTGAACTTGGTTTATCAACAAACACCTTATGATTTAACCACGCTTGATGACCAAGCAAAAAAATAAGACCTCCAAACACAGCAAGAGCCCTCCCCTAAGTGGGAGGGCTACTTTTTGTGCTTATTTAAGGACAGTCCCGTCTGCTAAGGTGATGGTGTGGCCATTGAAGTTGATCGTGCCGTTGTTGGTTAAGCTAGTCAAGGTGACATCCCCAGTTAAGTTCCAAGTCGCCCCTTCTTCTACTGTGACCACTGCATTATCCGCAACTGCCGTACCCCCATCTGCGTTATCGACGATTTTGATGGTGCCAGTAAAGTTGCTGCCTTTGCCTAAGGTCAAATTCAAGGTAGAGATGGTATCGACCTCAATTGCGCCTTCCAAAGTTTGATTTTGGGTTGTCATGGTAACGTTAGCGCCATTGGCGCCGGCGGTCCCCCAACCATGGCTAGCATCATTCCCTAAGACAGCTAAGAGTCGACCTTCTGTATCCAGGTTTTTGATGGTGACATTGCTTAAGTTAATGTCAGCATGCGTGTTGGTGACATAGATTAAATCGCCATTGTTGCTAATCAAGTTCCCATCCGTCATGGTGAAGGTCGCTTTACCGACTTCCGCATCCCCAGACATAGACTGGTAAATCATGACATTGTGGACATTGGTATCAGAGCTGCTACCTTTGGTATCACTCATATTGCCTTCAACTGTCGCATTCTCTAAGGTAATCGAGTTTTGCCCTTCGATTACGAGGGCTTCAGAGTTCTGAGCTGTGAAGGTCCCATTTTTAGCTGTAATATTGGCCGTTGAGTAAATGGCTGGTGAGTTGTAACCTTTAGAAGTATAGGTCCCGCCATCAACTACTACAGTACCACCACCCCGGTCTGACCGGACAGCTGCTGCTGAGTTCCCGCCTGTCTCGACGGTCAAGTTGGTCGCATTCATAGTCGCGCCCCCTGTCGTCTGAATCCCTCCAGAGTTATCGGCTGTGGTTGTAATGGTCGTATCCGCTACATTCACCGTCGTGCCTTGACCATAGGAGAAAATCCCATTACCGTTTTGAGCGCTGGTATTAACGGTCGCATCTTTGATGGTCACGGTGGCACCGTCTGTTGCTAGTAAGCCAGCATTCATCCCGTAGAAGTCACCGTCTTCTGTGTTAGAGGTAGCTCCTGCTGTCTTATCCACTTTGATACCTGTTAAGGTCACTTTGGCATTGGTTACTCTGAGGGCATTTTCATCATCACCAGTAGAGCTATACTGAGTATCGGTCACAGTGCCGTCCTCGGTAATCTCAGTAGCAGTCGTCCCTTGATTAACGGTGCCAGATCCACCAAATCCTCCGACTCCACCTGGAGGTGCTTGAGGTGGTGCCGCCTGAACTTGAACAAGTGGGGTATTAAGCGTCAGCGTCATGAGACTGGCTTGCGCTAAGATAAAAGCAGAACTAGTGAGTGCGGCAATTTTATGTAGTTTTTTCATCTTAATCATCCTTTCGTCAACTCTTTTGTTTTAGTTGATAGCTTAAGTATAGGATGCTTACTTAAAATCTACTTAAAGCCACAAAAACTTTTTTTGACTTATTCAATGCCAAGCAAAAATGCCGACTAAGTCGGCATTTTCGAGTCTCATTTATTTGTTATTAGCGACTTTGAGCCGCGCGCGCTACAATGGCTTTGAGTTCAGGCCATTGAGCTTCCATCTGAGCCACTAAGGTCAACTGGGTAGCTGTCCGATCCAAATTCTGGCCTGGACGGCTGGTGCCGTAATAGACGTCGCCATTGAGGTAGTCGGTCAGGAATCGAATCCCCTGCTCTAAGGTAATGACCCGTGCTCCCCAAGGCAGCAATTCAATTTCTAAGGTGGTGAGGCGATCCCCCATCCCCTTCAAAAAGCCTCGCGTATAGACTTCAAATAAATGGGCATCAAATTGGACCTTGCTCAAATCTGCCTCGTCTTCCGCATTATGGTTGGCCCCAAAGCGAATGGCATCCCCATAATCGAAGAGCACCAAACCTGGCATAATGGTATCCAAGTCTACGATACAGAGGGCCTGGCCAGTGCTAGCATCCATGAGAATATTATTGAGTTTGGTATCATTGTGGGTCACGCGCAGAGGCAATTGGCCTGCATCTAACAAGTCATAGAGCAGGTAGCAATCAGATTTGCGGGCTCGTACAAAATCAATCCATTCCTGAACCTCCGCCACACGTCCCACACGGTCTTGGGCGACGGCTTCTTCAAACTGAGCATAGCGATGACGCGTATCATGGAATTTGGGAATGACTTCCGTCAGTTGGCTAGCATCAAAATCATCTAAATCAGCGGCAAAAGCCCCAAAGGCTTGGCCAGCCCGATAGAACTCGTCCTCATTGGTGACTTGTTCAATGCTGAAGCTGTTCTTAATAAACTCATAGATGCGCCAATAGGTCCCATCTTCCAAGCGCATATATGGTAAGCCCTCACGATTAAGCACAACCGTCAAGGTTTCCCGCTCGGGGTCGCCACCGCGGCGACTGATAATTCCCTTCATGTAATCTGTCACGGCCAAGATATTCTGCATAAGCCCAGGAACATCTGGGAAGATAGACTGGTTGATTTCTTGGAGGACATACTCCCCTTGCCAGCCTTGATCATCCCCTTGTTGGATGCGGTAGGTTTTATTAATTAGGCCGTTGCCTAAGGGTTCTAGGGCAAGCAGGTTCCCTGGTAAATCATAAGCTTGATAGGCCAAGTAGGCCGGCGAATCGGTCGCTAGAACGGTTGACATATGCTTCACTCCTTTTGCTACTATCCTAAACTTCTGGCCACAAGGGGCTTGGGTAAACGCCTGACTGAGTCAAACTTTCAATGGCTTCTACCACTAAAGGTTTGTCTTCTTGATAGGTGACCCCAAACCACTGGGATTGGGTTTCTAAAATCTTGACTCTGGCTTGGTCAGACTTAATTTGCTTGCGAACTACGCTTGGTAGGTAGTACTCACATTTATCAGGCTTAGTCCGAAGGCCCTTCTCCAAGAACTCTGGTAGATAGCCTTCAATAACTTGGATGAAAGCTTCGGGGAAGCCCCAGAGGTTCATGGACACAATGGTTTCTGGGTCTACATCCACCCAGTTTAAGCCGTCTTGCGTATAGTGAATCCCTTCTGGATAGGCTTCAATCTGAGTCTGCTCTTCGATTTCAACTAAGTAGCCTAACTCATTGAGCTGGCAAAGGCCACGCGAGACCGCCCCGTTAGCCGAGATCGTTTTCTTGAGTGGATAGCCCACCATACTATAACGCGGATTACGATAGGTCTGCATTTTCATCAAATAATTATAGACCGATTGGAAGGCATGCCGGCCATAGAAATCATCGGCATTAATAACCGCAAAAGGCGCATCAATCAGGTCTCGCGCACACCAAACCGCATGGGCAGTTCCCCAAGGCTTGGTTCGGCTAGTTGGCACGGCAAAACCCGCCGGTAAATCTTCTAATTTCTGATAGGCATATTCTACTGTCATATATTGTGCTATACGGTCGCCAACTTGGGCCTTAAAACGCTCGGCCATGTCGGGTTTAATGATAAAAATAACCTTCTTAAAGCCCGCTTCTTTCGCATCATAGAGCGAATAATCCAGCATAACCTCCCCTCTTGGTCCGACTGAATCAAGCTGTTTGAGGCCACCATAACGACTGCCCATTCCGGCTGCCATGATGACCAGGATTGGTTCTTTCATCTGTAAGACTCCCCTAACACCCCTAGTGGGGCGATATTCTATTCGCTATCCATCATCGAATGGATGCCAACTTTATTTTAGCATATTTTGAACTGTTTGTAAGCTATTTCATTTGAGCTAAGATAATTTCTCCTCAGGCATTTTTGTCATCACTTGATACAAGGACCAGGCGCTGGCTTTCGCCACAAACCTCGCATTAGTAAGGTCTCTGTGCTATAATAATCACGAGATAGGATAGGAGGAATCAGCATGTTATCTATTATTGTGCCCTGCTACAACGAAGCAGATGCCATCCCATATTTCTTTGCTGCGACCGAAGAAGTGATCACAGGCCTTGGCTGCCAAACAGAATATATTTTTGTTAACGACGGCTCAAAGGATGAGACCCTAACTGTCCTACGTAACTTACATCAAAAGCATCCTGACAGAGTGAGATACCTCTCCTTTTCTCGTAATTTCGGTAAAGAAGCCGCCATTTTTGCTGGACTCAAAGCCTGTCGTGGTGACTACATCACCTTAATGGATGCTGACCTACAAGATCCACCGGAGCTACTTCCACAGATGTTTGAACTTATCCAAAGCAAAGAGGTAGACTGCGTTGGGACTAGACGAACTACCCGCAAGGGTGAGCCACCCATTCGTAGTTTTTTCGCCCGTCTCTTCTACAAAATCATCAATCGCATTAGCCAGACCGAAATCGTAGATGGGGCCCGCGACTATCGCCTAATGACTCGCCAAATGGTCGATGCCATCTTGGAGTTATCCGAGTACAATCGCTTCTCCAAAGGCTTGTTCAGCTGGGTAGGCTTCGATACGGTCTACCTAGAATTTGAGAACCGCGACCGGGTAGCGGGTCAAACTAGTTGGAACTTCTTCCAATTGCTACGTTACTCCATTGATGGCATTATTAACTTCTCCGATGCCCCTCTGACCTTAGCCTCCATTATGGGGACCATCACCTGCCTAATTTCAGCCTTTTTCTTAGTTGTTATTATCGTACGAGCCCTTCTCTTCGGCGACCGAGTGGCTGGTTGGCCTTCGATTGTCTCCATCATCCTCTTCTTCTCAGGTATCCAACTCCTGTCTTTAGGGATTATCGGTAACTATATCGGTAAAATCTTTATGGAAACCAAACGGCGTCCAATTTATATCATTAAGGAAACAGAAGCAAGTTCAGACAAAAAAACTGAAGCCTAACCCCTGGTTTGGCTTCAGTTTTATTTGTTATTAATGGGTTTCGCCGCCCACAAGTCGAGCATCCGTCTTGCCCTGGTAGGCCACAAGGGTCTCTAAGCAGACCGTCAAGCCCTTAACAATATCAGCTAAAGCCATAGAGGCTTGCCCCGGCTTGTCTACCACTTGTTCCGTCACATAAGGGACATGAATGAAGCCCCCTTGAGTATTAGGATGATGCTTAGCCAGATAATAGAGATTCTGATACATAATATGGTTGCAGACAAAGGTCCCAGCCGTGTTAGATAAGCTAGCAGGCAAGCCCGCTGCCTTAACTGCCTCTACCATGGCCTTAACCGGCAAGGTCGTAAAGTAGGCTGGCGCCCCGTCAGCTTGAATGACTGTATCCAGAGGTTGTTGGCCCTTGTTATCCGCAATCCGTGCATCATCCACGTTAATGGCCACCCGTTCAGGCGTAATACCAAAGCGGCCACCCGCTTGACCGACGCAGACTACCGCATCAGGCTGCTGCTGTTCTACCGCTTCAAAGAGACGCTTAGCCGAATCACCAAAAACGGTCGGAATCTGAACCGTCACAATCTCAGCACCCTCAATTTCCTTAGGTAAGCGACTAACGGCTTCCCAGGCGGGGTTAATGGCTTCTCCGCCAAAAGGATCGAAACCTGTTACTAAAATTTTCATAAGTTCATCTCCTATTCTAATATGCCATAAAGTAAATCAAGGCAATGTGCAAGACAATCATGACAAGCGCAACAGGAATTTGCTGCTTGATGACGCCATTCGGGTCTTTCATTTCTAAGAGAGAAGCAGGCATAGAGTTAAAATTGGCTGCCATCGGTGTCATCAAGGTCCCACAATAGCCCGCTGTCATAGCTAAGGTGCCGGCTACCACCGGATTAGCTCCCAAAGCGAAAACAAACGGAATCCCAATACCTGCCGTAATTACTGTGAAGGCTGCGAAGGCATTCCCCATAATCATGGTGAAAATTACCATCCCTAAAACATAGGCTACTACACCTAACAAACGATTCTCCGCTGGCACCACTGAGGCTACAGCTGTTGAAATCAAGGTCCCGACTTGCGCCTTGGTAAAGATAACCCCCAGAGCAGCAAGTAATTGAGGCAGAATAATGGTTACTCCCATTTGTAGCGTCATCTGAGTGGTCCCATCATAGACTTCTTTTGGCTTAGGACGTAACATAATCAAAGCAACCGCCAAGGAAATTAAGCCCCCAATTACTAAAGGCGCCTGCCCCCCTAAACCTTTAACATTGTAAACTAACAAGACGGCAACTAAGGCCAAGGTCAGAGAAGGCAAGAAAATCCATAAGCCATAGCGCTTAGCACGTTCCTCCTTCACAGCATCGGACACCGTATGAAGACTAGGAGTAGTCACTTGCTTAGTCACAGTTAAAATCGCCATGACTACTAACAGAACCCCTACTATAAATGGTGGCAAGTAAGACCCAAAGGCAAAAATAACCCCTAAGAGACTCCAGAAGATGGTAGCCCCCAATCGAGTCTTACTATCTGAGCGATAAACATAGAAGGCTGACAGGAAGAAGATTACCCCCGCAATGTAATAAGCGAATTCTAAAATCAGATCACGTACTGCAGTGATTTCCATTATTTTCTCCCCCTTCTATTCAGACTTTGCTGCCAGTATGCCATATAGAGTGCTACCACGATTAAGCTAGCAATCCCTACAGTCAGAGCTGTGTTGGCAACATCTGTTGCCGCCGCATCATAACCTGCTTCAGTTAAAGTAGAAATAATCAGCAAGACCCCTGAAGAACCGACAAAGATATTTTGAGAGTAGAAGTTGGCGATATTTTCTACGGCCGCACATTTACCCTTAATAGCGTCAACCTCCTCATCGCTTAAATCATCGCCGCATTTTTCTCGCACAGTGGCGTCGGTCATAGGATAAATCAAGGGGCGAACGAACTGAACATGTCCACCCAGAGGGATATGGAAGGCTAGGGACACCTCACGAATCAAGACATAGGTATAAAGCAAAATAGGTGCCGTCAAGCCCTTGAGCTTACTAATCAGATGCTGGGCTTGTTGACGCAGGCCGAAGCGCTCTACCATAGCAATCATAGGAATTGGAATCAAGAAGATGGTGACCAAACGGTTCTTGACGAAGTTCTCCCCCAAGAGAATTAGCGCCTCTTGCCAGTTAATACCAGCCACCAAGGCTGTGGATAGGGCTGCTACAATTAAGACCGCCATGGTATCCAACTTAAGCGAAAAACCAAGGACAATAATAACAATACCAATTAATATGAACCAGTTCATACTGTCACTCCTTTCAAATTGTTTAATCTAAATATAGCGATTATCCTGCTCAAAGTAAAGCTTTTCCGAACAAAAAGCGCCTACTATATGTAAACGTCCGTTTTTTTAGTCCTGTATTCTGACTTAACCAAAAACCTCAAGAATCGGTTTAGTAGCCGATTCTTGAGGTTCTTAATTATTGCTGGTTTGTTCTGCCTGGATTTTCTCTTCCAGGTAATCAATAATGCGAGCTTCCTGCTCCTGGGCTCTAAGATTATGGGCACGAGGTAGTCGTTTCTTAGCTTGCGCCAAATGCTCCAGAGCCGTTACCACATCACCCTTGACCCGCCAGTGATAGGCGGCCTGGGCCGTTGAATTTTCTGGTCGCTTGGTTTTCAGCATGGCCACTAAGAGTGGATCTTCCAGTAAGGTCGTAATCAGGGGGTCTTCCGGATGTTGCAGGCTAGCCGCAAAAAGTAAGAGACGCAAGATTTCCTGACGATAGGGCGTCACCATATCCTCCCGTTCCTGGTAGATTTTCTTAGCCAGGATATAGACTTCTTCGAACTGACCCTGATCCACTAGTTGCTCTAAGTCATAAAAAATCGTAGCATCAGTCAAGAAGTTCGTCTCATTAATAGTAACACGCCGTAGATAGCGATATTTCTCATCATAAGACTTACCACGATTGGCCCAGTAATTATCTTCTAACATTAGGAAGAAGACCAGTCGGTTTAATTCACTTTTGCTCAATAAAAGTAAGTTTTTGCCATCATTAAAACTCATGGGAATGGCGTTAGTCAGGCCCATTAAAACCCCTAGACTAGCAAAGACAAAGACATAGATATTAGGCCAGAGCCAATAGGCCAAGACACTAGTCAAAATATTGGCCAGAAATCCACCCGCTAAGTAGAGCCTAAAGGGAAAATGTTGACTTTGATAGCGTGGTGGGCGCATCAAACACTGGCCACCTGTTCCGGCCACATGTTGCCAGCGAAACTTAAAGCCACCTGACTCTGTTTTTTCTAATTTTAAATCCATGACCCGGAAACTAACAAATTTATAACCCGTCAGCAGGCCACCAAGCAAGTGGCCCCCTTCATGAATAATAATATGTAAAATCGTGCTCACTATAAAGGTCGCCAGCAAATAGGTAATGGACACATGACGTATCTGATTGGCCAGTGAAGAACCGAAGAAGTGCCCAATCAGCAAGCCAACTGCAGCGCCGACTAAAAGACACAAGACTAAATAGCCTAGCTGAAGCAAAACCCAAGATTTTTTTGTATTTTTTTGCGCCATTATAGTTCCTCCCTTTCAGTCCAATTGGTCACCAATATAGTCTCTATTATACTGGATAGCCCCTAGTGGTTCAAGGTCAAGAATTGCCACCGAGAGGTAATAATATGATTAAAGCCCATGACAGTCATATTAGTCGACTCAGGACAAAATGGCTCTGTTGACAGGCTTCTGCTTTCGTGTTACACTGAGGCAAATACTACTTCGATGACGAGATGAGTAAGTCAAGCCACGGTCTATAGAGAGCCCTAGTTGCTGCAAAGGGGTGGCCACCTTGACCCAAGATGACCTCTGAGAATTTCACTGTTTTTCAGCCAGTGAGACGTTCGCAACGTTACTGCCAAGTCTTAGACTTACCAAGGTGCTTGCTGTGAGGCAAGTACAAAATCGGGTGGTACCACGAAGATTCGTCCCGGCGCGCAGGCCTTTTCCTGTGCGTCGGGCTTTTTCTTTGACCTATTAATCCATAAAGGAGTTGACCCTGATGACCCATCGTGACACTCAACTAGCCCAACTGGGCAACCGACAAGACCAACAGACTGGCGCAGTCTCCCTGCCTATTCACCTGTCTACCGCCTACGCCCATCCAGGTTTGGGCCAAAGTACAGGCTTTGACTATACCCGAACCAAAAACCCCACTCGTACGGTCTTAGAAGAAGGCCTGGCTGCCCTTGAAGGTGGCGCCCAAGCAGTGGTGACCTCTTCTGGTATGAGTGCCATCCAGCTAGTCCTGGGCCTCTTCCCAGCTGGCAGTCAATTCCTGGTAACACGAGACGTATATGGGGGCAGCTTCCGCTACTTCGATAAGCTCCAAGCGCAAGGCTTCTATCAATTTACTTATTTCCAAGATTTTGAAGACTTGACCTCCTTAATTAGCGATCAAGTAGCTGCTGTCTTCGTCGAGACACCTACCAACCCGCTAATGCAGGAAATTGATTTGGCGGCTGTGGCCCAACTCTGTCAACACCACCAAACACGCCTTATCGTGGACAACACCTTCTTGACGCCCCTACGTCAACGTCCCCTAGAATTAGGGGCTGACCTAGTCATTCATTCAGGCACCAAATACCTGACTGGCCATAACGACATCTTGGCTGGTGTGGTGGTGACCAAGGATGCTAGCTTGGGCGAGCAACTAGTCTGGTTGTCCAACACAACAGGCCCAACCTTGTCACCTTTTGACTGTTGGCTCTTTATCCGCTCACTTAAAACCCTGTCCCTGCGACTAGACCGGCAAGAAGCCAATGCTCAGGCCCTAGCCCAAGCCCTAAGCCAACACCCTCAAATCAAAGAAGTCCTCTACCCTGGTCGCGGCGCCATGATGTCCATTAAGATTCAAGATGCCAGCAAGGTAGACAGCTTCTTACGCGCTCTCAAAGTCTTTACCTTCGCCGAAAGCCTGGGAGGTGTCGAGAGCTTCATCACCTACCCAACCACCCAAACCCATGCTGACATCCCGCAAGACATCCGCGAGTCTTATGGTTTAACAGCTGACTTATTACGGGTATCCGTAGGGATTGAAGACCCGCAAGATTTAATCGCAGACATTATTCAGGCCCTCAATGCCTAAGAAAAAGCGAAGTGCTTCTGCACTTCGCTTTTCTCATTAGAATTTGAGGTTTTGACGAATCCAGTCTCGTCTATGAAGATAACCCACACGCATCATGGCATACTCCATAAGGGCAATAACAGAGAAGAAGATCCAAATGCTGTCCCGGAAGTACCAAGCCAAGCCTACGCCTAGAGCCAATAACCCTACATATTGTAATAGCAAGCGCCGGGTCAAACGCAGCTCTTCTTTGTTATAGCGAGCGGTTAAGAGTAGGCAAAGATGATAAATCACCAGGCCTAGCAAGACTAAGAAGGGGCTAGTCAAATAGGCTAAATCACTTGTTGTTAGCTCAATTCCAACCGTAAACATATTGAGTCCCATTAAGAGTACTAGATGAGCAGAAATTAAAAGGGTTGGACTATTCTTTTGGTTATGTTCCAAGGAAATGGCCGTTTGTGAGACATAATTAATAAAGGCTGCCCCCAGACAGGCAAAGGTCACAAGCGCTAGCCAGACATTCTGACTCAGAGGGAAAGTTCGAATTACACTAATAACAGCTTCCCCAAAGGTCAGAATCGTAATCAGCTGCATCCGCTCAACCAAATGGGGAAAGTTCATGGCATCATGATTGTTATAGCGCTCAATCCATAGAGGCACCCCTACAATCAAGAGATAGGCTAGCCCATAAACATAGACTCCCATCTCAACAGGAAGCACTGCGATAAGCGGCAAAGTCAATAAGAGAATGACGATTACGAAGACTATCAGACGCATTTGCATTGCCATATCTGGCGTGCAAGCCTTATAGCGGCGACCATGCAGCCAGTACTGAAGCAAAATAATGGCATAAGCTAGGATTAATAAGCCATTAAATACAAAATATGTTGGGAGACTCAGCCCATTAAAATTAAGGATAGTCGTGCGCCATTCAGCATGCAAGTTGATGGCCAGATTACCGATGACTAACATGGACAGAATCAGGGAGTAAATATCATTACGGTCCCTGCGACTGTACTTATTCATATAGATATTTTGAGTAAACCATAGGCTCCAGAAACTAATGTTGACCACCACAAATTGGATGATATCTAAAGCTCCAATAGGCGAGTGCTCCCCAACGTGATGGAACATGCCCACCATAGACGAAGTGGCCATGACAAAGACCAAGTCATAAAATAACTCGTAGTTGGAAACGCGTTTGGCAGTGACTGACACAGCTAACTTCCTTTCTGATAAAGTTTTTGTGCGACAAAGAAAACCACACGGCATCTGCCATGTGGTTTTGTCTTTAACGACTTACTTGTTTATAAGCTTGCTTATCTTCGAAACTCTTAAGCGCTAACTGCAAGAGTTCTTCAATCAGATCGCGGGTATTAAGCCCAGTCGCTTCCCAAAGACAAGGATACATACTGTAAGGCGTAAAGCCTGGCATGGTGTTGATTTCGTTGATATAGATATCGTGGCTAGCCGTCACAAAGAAGTCAACCCGTGACAAGCCCTTGCCATCCAATGCGCGGTAGGCACGTAGGGCATATTCTTGAATCTTGTCACTAATGGCGTCTGGCAATTGAGCCGGAATCTCCATTTCAACTGTGTTGTTGACATACTTTTCATCGTAGTCATAGAAATCAGCAGTCTTGACCAGACGGCCGACCACACTAGCATGCGCATCATCGTTGCCTAGAACTGCTACTTCGCATTCTTGGGCAGAAATCCCTTGTTCCACCACGATACGGCGGTCAAATTGCAGGGCTTTTTCTACGGCTGCACGTAACTCTTCGGTCGTGGTAGCCTTAGAAATCCCCACGCTGGAGCCCATATTAGCAGGCTTTACAAAGAGTGGATAGAGCAAGTTGCCCTCACAGCGATTCATCCATTCCTCAGGCGCCTGAGCCCATTCGCGAGAATCGAAGGCCACGTATGGCACTTGTGGTAAGCCAGCTTGGTGGAAAAGTTGTTTGGAAATGACCTTGTCCATACCGCAGGCGCTAGCAGTCACGCCAGCCCCGACATAAGGCATACCCAAGACTTCCAAGAAGCCTTGGATGGTCCCATCTTCACCGTTAGGACCATGTAAGACAGGAAAGACAATGGTGTCTGCTTCCCTAATGTCGCCTGGTTGAATTAAGGTCCCGACTGATTGACCCTCTGGCCCCTCAGCCCAACGTGCTTGCGGACCAGCACTTAGGGCAAGTTGATTAGAGTGGCTAAGCGGACCTGATAAAGGCGCCCCCTTGAGCCAGTCTCCTTGCTTGGTAATATAAACTGGTTGTACTTCATAGTAATTGTACATGATGGACTGCATAATATTATGTGCTGAAATCAAGGAAATATCATGTTCAGCACTCTGCCCACCATAGAGTAAGACGATTTTCATGTAAAGTTCCTCCATCAATTTTAGATATTCAATACTAGGCGCCAATGGCTGGCACTAGTATCATAGACAATCTCCCCAATCTGCTCAGCCAAATTCTGATTCTGGGAGAGCAAGGTCAATTCATCTTCAATGACAAATAGGGGAACTAACCATTTTCCATTTAGGTAGTGAGCTTGCACAAAGTCTACTTTAATACCATTAGCAAATAAGGGAGCCAATTCCTCAGCTACGTGCGCAGGCAAAAGAGATACGGTCTGACGCTTAGAGAAGAAAAGATTCTTATTCTCATTGACTAGCTCCGTCATGCGTTCGGTCATATTCCGAGCGAAGCGCGGGTAGAAGTCTTGAATATGCCGATAGAAGAGCTTGTTGAGCCCATTAGGTAAAGTGAGATAGACAAAGTTGTTCTGCAACTTATAGAAGAAAGCTGAGCGCAGGACATTGGAAGAGTGGAAGAGGTAAAGCAATTCCGCAATTTCCTGAGGAGTCAATTGATGCATGAGTTCAATGGATTCGAAGTCAATCCAGTTAGACATCCGCAGCTTCTGGGCTTGGACTGTCTCCATATACCGTAAGACTTCTGACCGTCCCCGCAAAATCTTGAAGTTGGTCTGCACATCAAAGCGACCAAAATTAGCCGGTGCTTCTGCCAAAATCAAGTTATTAGGTAAATTCTGTGCACTAAAGTCGTCACTAGTCAGACTTAGGGCCCGGGTCATCATATAGTTGGTAACCGAGTCATAATGCACATAGAGGTTAACCCGTTTCATCTCATGCCTCCTTTCCATGCTAGCTAGTAAGTCAATAATATAATGGGAGCAAGTTTAGACTTAGAAGCTTACTTTTGGTGCTTCTTTCGCTTCAGCTGGTGCTTGTAGGTAAGCCTTTGGTGCAAAGCCACTTAAGCCAGCTACCAAGCTGTTAGGGAAGGTTTGGATCCCAGTATTGTATTGGCCAATGCTTGAGTTGTAGATTTGACGTGCTTTGGCAATCAAGTCTTCGGTTTCTTCCAAGCTGCGTTGTAAGTCTAAGTAGTTTTGGTTAGCTTTGAGCTCAGGATAAGCTTCTGCTACAGCCAATAAACGTGATAAAGCGCCTGTCAATTGGTTTGATAATTCGTTCTTTTGCTCAGGTGTTGCATCCATTGGCAAGTTGACGATTTGTTGACGTGCCTTCACTACGGCATCTAAGGTTTCACTCTCGTGTTTAGAGTAACCTTTGACTGTTTCCACTAAGTTTGGAATTAAGTCGTTACGACGTTGGAGTTGCACGTCTACTTGGCTGAAGCTCTCTTCAGACCAGTTACGTAAACGAACTAAACGGTTGTAGACAGATGCCCAGAAGACTACTAATAGGACCACAATCCCAGCAATAATCCCTAAAACAGTCCATAATGTACTCATAAAAAAACATCCTTTCGAATTTTAGTCTCGTCCTCTATTATAAGCCAAAAACCTTGTCTTGTCACGCTTTGCGAAAGATTGTTAAGTAAAATCAAAAAAGAGCCCCGAGGGGCTCTTAGTCTTCTGTGGATAGAATAGTGGCTTATTTGTTGAAGCCGTACTTCTTGTTGAAGCGGTCCACACGACCATCTGCTTGGGTGAATTTTTGACGCCCAGTGTAGAATGGATGTGAATCAGACGAAATTTCCACGCGGATTAATGGGTAAGTGTTGCCATCTTCCCACTCAACCGTTTCGTTAGAAGTTTTCGTTGAACCTGACAAGAATTTGTAACCAGTAGTAGTGTCCATGAAGACAACTGGTTGGTAGTTTGGATGAATATCTGGTCTCATTTATGAACTTCCTTTCTGCCCTAGGCTATTTGCTAGTCTAGAGTTATTTGTCTGCACTCGGTGCAACACTAATATCATACCTAATTCTCTGCCAAATGTAAAGAATAAATTTGGTCCTTAGCTAGAAAAGCTAGCACCTGGCGTCAGACAGGCCTTAGTGGATATCCCAGGGAAAATCCAAGTTGAGGCCTGACTGGAATTGAGCCGATGCTTGGCGTTCGGCCATGCGTTTGGCCTGGCGTTCAGGGTAACCGGCGCAGACGAAGATTTCCTCTGAAACCTCTGGCTGAATAGGGGCGACCTCAACCGAAGCCCCCGTCTCATCGATGGCCACAAAGGTCAAGAAGGCCGTCGCTGCTAAATAACGTTCCCCCGTCTCAAGTCGTTCCCCTACTACCTTGGCAAAGACTTCGACCGAGGTACGGCCGGTACCTGTGACAATGGTTTCCACACAGACGGAGTCAGACAAGTGCAGAGGCCGGATAAAGTTGAGCTGGTCCATTGAGGCCGTCACGCAGAGACTACGCGTATGGCGAGACACTGTGATACTGGCACAGTTATCAATGAATTCCATGAGCTGACCGCCATAAAGAGTCTGGTGCATATTACAATGGAAAGGTAGGATACGGTGGGTTTGCACCGCTCGCGATTCGCGGCAAAACTTAGCCTCCATCTTAGCTTCCTTCTTTCTTAGTAGGCCCGCGCCAACCATACGGTGTGTTTAGCCGGTTGGCCTGTCACGATACAGGTTGCTTTCTCTGGTACTTGACCTGCAAATGGAATGTTACGCGTGGTGAAGCCTGTTTCTTCCTTAATCTTGGCTTCGCTCTCTTCGGTGCCGTCCCAACCTGCTAACACCCAACCAGGCACTTGGCCAGCTGCTCGCTTGCTTTCGATGTGGGCCTTGAGCTCGTCTAAGCTATTGATGTCTGTATAGTAGTTGGCTTGGTTCATTTGGCGCGCCTTTTCTAAGAGTCGCCCTTGCATGCCAGCCAATTCCGCTTGAACGCTAGCCAAGAAGTTGTCAAATGGTACGGCTACTTTGTCATCTAAGTCGCGAGCCTTCATCATGACTTGCGCATTTTCTAAGTCGCGTGGACCACACTCAATCCGAACTGGCACCCCACGAAGTTCCCATTCATTGAATTTGAAACCTGGCGAGTTGTTGCTGTCGTCTAGGCGGCAACGGATACCTGCTGCTTTAAGTTGTGCCTGTAATTCATGGATTTTGTCCAGAATGGCTGGGTTCTTTTGCCATGGACCTACAGGAACGAAGACTACTTGAGTTGGCGCAACTGCTGGTGGCAAGACCAAGCCCTTGTCGTCGCCGTGAGTCATAATCATAGCCCCAATCAAGCGGGTAGATACACCGAAGGAGCTGGTGCGAGCATAAACGTGCTCGTTATCTGTATTGAGGTAACGAATGTCGAAAGCCTCCGCAAACTTGGTCCCCATGTAGTGGGAAGTCCCGGCTTGAACAGCTTTACCGTCTTGCATCATAGCTTCAATGGAGAAGGTGCTAACAGCCCCGGCAAAGCGCTCAGAAGGTGTTTTCTCACCGTCTACTACTGGCACAGCCAAGACACCTTCCACGACTTCCTTATAGATTTGGAGCATACGCATAGTACGGTCCAAGGCTTCTTGACCGTCGGCGTGGGCTGTATGGCCTTCTTGCCAGAGGAACTCAGAGGTCCGCAAGAATGGTAAGGTCTTCTTCTCCCAACGGAACACGTTAGCCCATTGGTTGATTTCGAGTGGTAGGTCACGGTAGGACTGGATCCAGTTGGAGAAGGCATCCCCAATAATGGTTTCAGAAGTTGGACGTAAGGCCAAACGTTCTTCTAATTTCTCACCGGCTGCTTCCGTTACCCATGGTAATTCTGGGCTAAAGCCTTCGATGTGATCCTTCTCCTTGTTGAAGAAAGACTCAGGAATTAACATTGGGAAGTAGGCGTTACGGATGCCTTCTTCCTTGAAACGAGCATCCATCGCTTTTTGGATATGTTCCCAGATTTCATAGCCGTCTGGCTTAAAAATCATACAGCCCCGCACTGGCGAGTAGTCCATTAAATCCGCTTGTTGAATGGTTTGTAAATACCATTTTGAGAAATCTTCTTGTCTTGTTACCATCTGGTAAACCTCCTTACAAAAAATCGTGACTGTGCTCCATCCTTAATCAAGGACGAAGCACAGTCACTCCGCGGTACCACCTTGTTTGCCGACATAGGCGCCGGCCAACTTATAGCCGATAAGGAGGCCAACCCACTTGTTCTATTCAATAGTAGGTTCCAATCCGCCAGAGGGTATGCATCTTCCAGCCAAGGACGCACTCTCTAAAACCATAGGGACTGTACTAGTCTATTTACAGCTATAAATATACGCATTTTTAGGTCCTTTGTCAAGCTGTCTTCGACTGGCTTCTGGCATCAAAAAAGGTCCGGGACTGGCGTCCCTGGACCTGACTCACTTAGCGGTTCACAATTTGTCCCGCATCATTTAATTTATACTTTTGCAAGAAGCCTAGGCGATTTAAAGGCCAATAGCTGACATCGGCTTCCCCTTCAACCGTGTTGGCATCAATAAAGCCAAAGGAACGACCGTCCAGGGAGTTCTGACGGTTGTCACCTAAGACGAAGTATTTACCTTCTGGCACTGTGCTAGCCCCGGCTACTTGTGCTAGGGTGAAGTTTTGCGTGAAGTTGCCATTTGGATTGGCTGCCTGGTATTCCTTAACCTTCTCGGCTAAGTAAGGCTCGTCAGTAGCGACGCCATTGAGGTAAAGTTTGTCGTCGCGTACTTCAATGGTGTCACCTGGCACGCCAATGACACGCTTGATATAGCGTTTGCTAGGGTCGCTCGGCGCCTTAATAACCACCACGTCGAAGCGTTCAATTTTGGCTAGTTTCCACATAAAGAGGCGTTCATCATGTTGTAAGGTATAGTCCATGGAATGACCATCCACACGAAAAGACTCCACCACAAAATGACGCAAGGCGAAAACCGCCGCTACCATAATGATTAAGTAAACCAAGAATTCTAAGACTTCCTTGGCAATTGCTTTGATATTCATATTATCCCTCCAGGATTCATCTACCCCTTCATTATACCTTAAGGCTTAGAGGACAAGCAATCCTGAGCACTTTTGACGCTAAAATAAATGCTAGACAAGAAAAAAGCTAGGACCAAGTCCTAGCCTTCTAGCTTGCTTATTCTTCAGAAGATGAAGCGGAATTAGCATTGCCAGCCCCTGCTTCAGGTTCCTTGATATCAACTGGTTGGTTGTGGTTGCTTACAGTCACAGAGAAAGTAACATCCACTGTTTGTGGTGCGTCGTCGCCCTCAGCCAATTTAGGATTTACTTGAGCCACGTCTACATGAAGGACAAGGTTGAAAGCTTTGACGAAGTGAGTTTCTTTATCATAGCTTACTACCAAGCTAGGGTTCAATTCGAAGAACTTCTTGAAGTTATCAGCAGTGAAAACCTTGCTGAAGCTATCTTCGCTAACGTTTTGACCTGCTTGTTTAGCTTGGTCTAAAGCCGCTTGTTGTAATTTCTTGAAGAGAGCTTCGTGATCTTGATAGAACTTAGCACCGTCAATGTTTTGTTTGAGGGAAAGTTGATACTCGTCATCCTTTGCCTCTACATTGAATAATTCAGAAAGAGCTGTGTTAAATTCTTTGTCTAACTCAGAATTTGTCTTAGCTACTTCTAAAAACTTGGCATAAGCTTTTTGGAATTCTTGTTTGTTGACGGAAACATCTGATACATGCCAGTCATTGCCTCCTTCACGGAAGAAGGCTTTGGCACCTTTTACCACTGCCTCAAATTGGCCATTGGTGGTTGGTGGCAATTGTAAATCAAGTGAACCTTGGAGCTCAGCATTCTTAACATCCACGTCACCTGTTAGGTTAGCCGTTAAACTACGTGGTGTAGTCTTAGTAGTACCAATAACGGACAGGCTAGATTCCAAGTGGAAAGTCTCCAACTTGAGTGCTGCTTCATTGGCTTGTGTCACCAAATCAACGAAAGATGGGGCGGCATCTTGAGCTGCAGCGAAAGGTAATTGGCTAAAGAAAGCCAAGAGAACAACTAATACTTTGACTAATTTTTTCATTTTCATTCCTCCTCTTAGTCGCAGTTACATTCCAGGTTTTGACTAGGCAAGCACCTGATAATATTATGCTAACACTTTAAGAGCCAGACTTCAAGTCTTTACGCACAAAAAGTTAGACAAAAGTAGAATTCCTTTCGTTTTTTCTTTTTCTGCAGTCAAAAAGCCATTAAAAAAGCACCCCTAAGGGTGCTTTTATGACGGATTAGTGGTTTTCTAATTCGATTGGTTGGTTGTAGTCTTTAGCTTCTAAGTTAGCTTGTACAGATACTTTACCTGGTGCGCCTTGAGCTGATTGAGCTGGCAAGAAGTCAGCAGGGTTCAAGTTTACATCAAGAGTCACCTTAGATACTAAGAAAGTAGATTTGTTGTAACGAACTTCTACTTTAGGGTTTGATGCAAAGAATTTTTCCATGGTTTCTGCACTGAAGAGCTTGTCGTAGGTTGCTTTTTGTTGATCAGATACAGATTGACCGTTCGCTTCTGCTTGTTTCAAGACTTGTTCTTTAAGGCGAGCGAAGGTTTCTTTGTTATCTTCGAAGAATTTCTTCCCGTCGATACCTTGTTTGAGGGCGTAAACATAGTCTTCGCCGTCTTCCTTCACTTCGAAGTATTGACCTAAAGTAGCTTCTTGTTCAGGAGTTAAGTCCTTGTAAGCTGCTTGCAAGCCGTTTTGGATAGCAGTCTTGAATTGGTTACGTTGAGCAGAGAAGTCTGCCTTAGTCCATTCTTTATCACCAGTTTGAGTTGATAAGGTATCATCTTTCACTTGGAAAGCTTGTTTTTGAGCGTTTGGAGACAATTGGCTCGCAACTTCAATTTTACCTTCACCTTGAACGTTTTCTACGTCTAATTCAGTTTCAAAGTTCACGTTAGCAACGTTAACTTTAGTCCCGTTTTGGTCAAAAGCAACAGCTAAGTCACCTTTCAATTCTACGGACTTCACAGTCTTCAAAGCTGCGTCTGCTTTGCTGAAGAGTTCATTCAAACCTACAGCATGAGCAGTAGTAGCAGGGGTAGTAGCGAATACAGTAGCAGCAACAGCTGTTACAGCAAAAAATTTCTTGATGGATTTCATCATCATTCTCCTTTACGTAAAAGATTTTACATGTTCCTATTATAACGCGCTCAGCTTAAATTACAACCAAAAGCCCTCGATTTCATATAAATTTCATACTTTAGACCGAGAAAAAGCCCATTATTCCGAACAAATCCTAGGCTCTAAAGCAGGGAAAGTTCGCCCTTCACTAGCGCCTCACCAAAAAAGCAGCCCCTAGGGGCTGCTAGAAAATTGTCCTTATTCTGAAGCAGAACTTGAAGAGCTGTCTTCACTTGATTCTGTCAAGCGACTTGACTCAGACTCTGAACCAGGTAATTTTTCTTCTGGAACTCTAATCTCGCGGCTCTCGTTGAAGCCGTCGAAGGTCATTTCTGCATTGTAGTAGAAGCTATAGAGACCAAATTGTTCAACTTCTTTGCTATCTAGGAAGTCTGTGAAGCGCAAGGTCACTTCCACCTTATAAGATGTCACCAGGTAGCTATCCTTAGCAAAATGAACTTCATAAACCGGCTTGCTTTCCAAGAACTTGCTTAAGGTTTCAGCACTATAGAAACGGTCAACTTGTGCCTTGTAGCTTGGCGACACTTTTTCGCCACGCTCTTCCATCTCATCATAGATTCGTTGCTTAAATTCATCCAAAGCAGCCTTGTTATCATCGAAGAGTTTCTTGGCATCAATATCATCGCGAAGACTAAGTACATACTCGCTATCTGTCTCAGTGAGCTTGAAAATTTGCTTGATTAGCTCATCATGTTGCGCTAAAGCCTTAACGACTTCGTCTTTAGCAGGGAAGTTGAAACCTTCACGCTCTAAAGTTCTCTTAAAATCAGCTTTTTCCGCGCCAGTATCTTCCACTTGGGCGATGCGATCATCAATTTCATAGAAGGTTTGATTATCCTTCAGACCCCAACGAATATTGCGGAATTGGGGAAGGAAAATTGAATCAATGACCATCTTCAAATCAACGTTTAGATTTTGGATATCGACATAACCATCGACTTGCACTTGGCCTAGGTCCATATGTTGGGTCTGACGATCAATAGCAGCCTTGAGCGTCCCTTGGGTGTGGAAGCTCTTGAGGCCACGGTAGGCTTCATAGCTACGGCCTAAAAGTTCAGAGATTGCTAAATCTTCTGCTTGTACTTTAGGTAAAGAGATGAAAATCAGGGTCAGGGCCATTAAAAGAGCGGCCATTTTTTTGAAGAATTGTTTCATGGGGTTCTTCCTTTCTAGACTGGAATAGGATTAGTCTTCCTTGCTTAAATCTTCCAACTTGAATTTTTCTTGGAAGAGTGGACTTACTGAACGGTTTTCGTGGATACGCTTGATAGCTTCCCCGACTAAGGTGCCGACAGAAATCGTTTGGAGTTTGTCTAAGTGGCGACCTTCTGGTTGTTGGATAGAGTCGGTCACGATGACTTCTTTGATTTCAGATTCATCTAAGCGCTCGACAGCTGGACCAGATAGGACAGCATGGGTACAGCAAGCATAGACGGAATCAGCACCCTTATCTAGGAGGGCGGCTGCCGCTAAGGTAATGGTCCCTGCGGTATCAATCATGTCATCGATAATGATACATTTCTTGCCTGCCACATCCCCGATAATGTTCATGACTTCAGAGACATTAGGACGCGGACGGCGTTTGTCGATAATGGCAATCGGCGACTTGAGGAAGTCGGCCAATTTACGGGCCCGCACTACCCCACCGTGGTCAGGAGAAACAACCACGACATCTTCCCCGAAGAGGCCTTTTTCTAAGAAATAGTCAGCCAAGAGTGGTACCCCAATTAAGTGGTCCACTGGGATATCGAAGAAGCCTTGAATTTGCGGTGCATGCAAGTCTAAGGTTAAGACACGGTCTGCCCCGGCAATAGTAATCATGTTAGCAACTAATTTAGCGGTAATTGGTTCACGCGACTGAGCCTTACGTTCTTGACGCGCATAGCCGTAGTAAGGCATCACCACGTTAATGGTCTTGGCACTTGCCCGACGTAAAGCGTCAATCATAATCAAGAGTTCCATCAAGTTGTCGTTGACTGGGTCAGAAGTCGACTGCACGATGTAGACGTGCGCCCCCCGAATACTTTCTTCCACGTTGACCTTGACTTCACCGTCTGAAAAACGCGAAATACTAATTTTCCCTAGTTCTAGACCAACTGCCTCTGCAATCTTCTCTGCCAAAGGACGGTTTGAACTCAAAGAGAAAATCTTCAACTTCGGATCTTTATAATGTTTACCCACAATGGTTCCTCCTAAAAATTACTTTTTGCTAAATTTTTGCCAATAGTTGGGAATGTTGTCTTGCTTGACACGGGAAATGGCCAAGGCTTGATCTGGCACGTCGCGTGTCACGGTTGTGCCCGCCGCAATAAAGGTTTGGTCGCCAATCTTAACTGGTGAGACAATGTTGGCATTACAGCCGATAAAGGCTTGGTCACCTACGGTCGAACGGTGCTTCTTCTTACCGTCATAGTTGACGAAGATGGTCCCGCAACCGATATTGATATCACGACCTAGGTCAGCATCGCCAATATAGGTTAGGTGGCCTGACTTGACGCCTGCCCCTAAAGTAGAGTTCTTAACCTCGACGAAGTTGCCGATATGAACATCTTGACCTAGGTGGCTATTTGGCCGCAAGTGGGCAAATGGCCCTACGGTCGCGCCAGTGGCGACAGTTGAAGACTCGATGACGGATTGGGTCACAGAGACGCCATCCGCTAATTGGCTGTCATGGATTTCAGTATTAGCCCCGATTTGGCACTGAGCCCCAATACAGGTTTGGCCCTTGAGGCTAACATTGGCTTCCAAAATGGTATCTGAACCAATGACCACATCGGCTTCAATATAGGTTGAAGCTGGATCTATCATGGTCACGCCTTGGCGCATATGATATTCATTAATGCGACGGCGCATAGATTGGGTCGCTTCCGCTAGGGCTACTCGGTCGTTAACCCCAATGGCTTCGGTCTCATCTGCCATAACGTAAGCAGCT
This sequence comes from uncultured Abiotrophia sp., assembly GCF_963520105.1. Taxonomy (NCBI): domain Bacteria; kingdom Bacillati; phylum Bacillota; class Bacilli; order Lactobacillales; family Aerococcaceae; genus Abiotrophia; species uncultured Abiotrophia sp. The sequence continues at coordinate 23,328 of NZ_CAUQPN010000004.1, read as the reverse complement.
ACAGTCCGACCTGCTTGACGGGCTAGAGCAATGACATCCGGCAAGTAATATTCGCCTTGGGCGTTGTCGTTGCCGACACGTTTGAGGCAATCAAACAATAATTGATTGTCGAAGACATAGGTCCCCGTGTTGAATTCACGAATCAGCGCCTCTTGCTCTGTGGTATCCTTCTGTTCCACAATCTTCAGAACTTGTCCCTCAGCGTCACGGACAATCCGTCCGTAACCTGTCGCGTCTTCGGTAACAGCGGTCAAAATGGTTGCCCCTGCTCCCTGTGCTTGATGATAGTCAAAAAGGGCCGATAGAGTCTCAGCAGTTAAGAGCGGTGTATCACCACAAATCACCAGAGTGCTGCCCGCTAAATGTCCCAAGGCAGCTTCTGCCTGTAAGACTGCGTGGCCTGTCCCTAGTTGTTCTGCCTGTAAGGCATAGCTAGACTTATCGCCCAAGTAGGCTTGTACAGCTTCCGCTCCATGCCCCACGATGGTGACGATTTGATTGACACCGCTGGCTTCAACCGCTCGCACCACATGGGCTACCATAGGCAAACCACACACGGGGTGTAGCACCTTATAGAGGGAAGATTTCATGCGTGTGCCCTTCCCTGCAGCTAGAATAACTGCCATCCGATTCTCCATTCATCATACTCCTTTGCTTACTACGTACGACATGGCACGTTAATTTCGTAATCTACCGATACTATTATACCGATTTCAGGCGCAGATATCCAATCGAATTATCTTTTTTTATCAATTTGTTATTTTCTAGTGTAGAGACGTTGTGAATGGTTCGAAAGCCTCTCCTTCTGTGAAGAAGCTGCCAGGTTCTGAATAGAGCTCAAAATGTTCGATTTCTGGGTTATAGACCATTTGAATCTTCATCAAGGACTCGTGAGGTGGCAATTTTTGCTTTTCTTGGTCCGTATTCTCCGCAAAGACACAGACACCGGCTAGCTGACACTCAAATTCATCCAGCATAGACAAGAGACCAAAAATAGTCCCCCCATTGCGGAGGAAGTCGTCAACAATCAAAACCTTACTTCTAGGCGCTAAGGCTAGTTTGGATAGTTCCATCTTGTTGACGGTTTGCAGGGAGCCAGATAGATAGCTAATAGAAATAGTTGACCCTTCAGCGTCACGTGAGTCACGACGCACCACCACGTGAGGGACATTGAGATAGCGAGCAACAGCGACTGCCAAGCCAATCCCCTTGGTCTCAATGGTCATAACAGCATCCACGCCACTACGTTGGTAACGAGAGGCAATCAACTTACCTAGACGGTTAAGAATGTCAGAATCTTGCAAGACATCACCCATATATATATAGTTGCCAGGCAGAACCCGTTTGCCGGTCTCCATTTTCTTAGCGACACGCTGAAAAAGATCCTTCAAGTCACGATCTTGAATGGTGGGGTAGAAGATAATGCCGCCGGACACCCCTGCTACAGTCCGAATATCCCCTAAATCATTCTCTTGAAACACGTCGCGTACAAAGTTGATATCTTCACTGATCGAGGACTTGGCAGAATCAAAGTAATCTGCAAAGAAGGACAAGGTGACTAGCTGATTGGGATGTTCCATTAAGTACTGGCATATGAAAACAATCCGATGATTGCGTTTAAATTTCTTGGCTTCTACACCCATGATACACAACTCCTTTTTGGTTTGACTCTATTATATCAGATACTTGAACATTTTCCATAGTTATTTTTCACAATATTCGTCTTGCGTACGAAATTTCTCGATATAGGTCTAGACATTAAGAAAGGCTAAGCATGAGCATCTATATAAAAAATATGCTCATAAAATATCTAAAACACTCACGCCAGTCTCGCAATATATAACTCTCTGTATAGTTTATTGACTGTCAAATCATTGTTGTCTATTTCATCAAAAAACTAAAAATCCGATTGAATCCAACGACTCAATCGGAGTATTAAGTGTAACTAGGTACGATTTCGCCACCAGCCAAGGAAGCCTTGACCTAGAGAAATAACGATAAATAAAATCACGAAGCCTAAGGTAATGGAAGCCCCTGGCGGCGTATTTAGATGGTAAGAGGCCATCAAACCAGCGATAATCCCTACCACATTAATAACAAAGCCAATCAAGATAGTCTGTCTGAAACTTGAGGACAGCTTAATGGCAGTCGCGGCCGGGATTACAATGAGGGCAGAGACCAGTAAGGCCCCCACAATCGGCATCATGACACTAATGGCCACCCCTGTCACGACAGACAGTAGAATGGACATGAACTTGACAGGCAGACCCGCCGTATGCGCCGTCGCTTCATCAAAACTCATAACGTAGAGAGGGCGACGGAAGAGCAGGTAGAGGGCTAGGACAATGCCCGCTAGGACGGCCAAGAGAATTACCTCTTGAGGTGAAATCAAAATAATGGAGCCGAAAAGGAACTGCTCAATCTTAAAGTTAGAGGCGTTGCGATTAAGATTCATCAGCACCAAGGCCACGGACATACCTCCAGCCATCATAATGGCCACCGACACCTCGGAAAAGTCCCGATAAATGAGCCGCAAATATTCTAGTAAGACCGAAGCCACAATGACGACTAGGAGAGTGGTCACCGTTGGACTGACCCGCAAAATCATTCCCAAGGCTACCCCCGCTAAGGAAATATGGGACAGGGTATCGGCCATCATGGATTGGCGCTTCAGAATCAGCAAGAGGCCGATAATAGGCGTAATGCAAGAAATAGCCAGGCCTGCTAGGAGTGCGCGTTGGATGAAGTCAAGCTGAAACATCTCCATGGGGTTCCCTCCTCTCTCACTAGTCGAATTTCTCGGGTATAGAAACCTTCAATTTCTTGGTCGGCATGAGTCACCATGAGGATGGACTTGCCGTGATGTTTACAGGCATGGCGTAAGAGTCGGTAGAAGGCCCGCCGGGACTCAATATCCATGCCGGTGGTTGGCTCATCTAAGACGAAGAAGTCCGGATCAGTGGCGAAGACCCGCGCTAGGCAGATACGTTGCTTCTGACCGCCTGACAATTCTCCGATTTTCTTATGGCGCAAATGGCTCATGCCGACAGCCGATAGAGCCCGATCCACATGTTCCTTGTCATGGGCATCTAGGCGCTTGAACCAACGCCCTTTTGGATAACGACCGGACTCGACAAACTCCTGAACCCGGCTAGGGAAGCCAGCATTAAAAGAGTTGACGTTCTGTGGCACATAGCCAATAGACAAGGGCTTGCCCAGGGCATTGGTCTTGGCAATCGTGACCGTTCCTGAAGCTGGCTTAAGTAGGCCTAGGATATTCTTCAAAAGGGTGGACTTGGCCGCCCCATTTTCCCCGGTCAGAATGACAAACTCGCCCGGGTTGACTTCAAAGTTTACTTCATTAAGAACCTTCTCCCGATCATAGTAGAAGGAGAGGTTTTTGACACTGACTAAGGTCATGATTTGCCTCCTTGGCAGATAATTTGCTGGCTAAAAAGGTCCCTCCTGCTAGTTGGGACAAAAATTGAAGAGTTAGCAATTAATTGGATAGTAATTGCTACACTTGACTCCTCCTATTATAGACCACTTAGGACAAAAAATGCAAGCAGTGGCAATGCCACCGCTTGCTTGAGGTGTCTTAATCTTGACTAGCTTACTTGGTCAAATTAGCTAGGTTTTCGCGCATGAGGCTGAAGTAGTCAGCGCCAGCCGCAATTTCTTCTGCGCTGACAGTTTCCAAGGTACGTAATGGACGGAGCTCAGCACCAGTCGCAGATGCCACAGTCTTAGCGATGGCATCATCCAAGGCTGGGTCAACGAAGATGACCTTGGTCTTGTGTTCCTTAACAAATTCTTGCATCTTAGCTAGGGCAGCCGCACTTGGTTCTGCCGTAGAAGAGATACCCGTAATGGCATGTTGTTCTAAGCCATAAGCGTGGGCTAGGTAGCCAAAGGCAGCATGTTGTACCACAAAGTTCTTGTCGCTCAGCTTAGCGGTGCCTTCTTTAAATTCTTGGTCTAATTTCTTAAGGTCTTCTGTTAAGCTAGCGGCATTGGCTTCATAGGTAGACGCATTTTCAGGGTCTAAGGCAACCAAAGCCTTCTTCACATTTTCAGCTTGTTTAGCGTAAGTCATTGGGTCCATCCAAGTATGTGGGTCAAATTCATGGTGATGGCCTTCTTCGCCCTCTTCATGATGCTCTTCCCCAGATTGACCAGATTCCGCTTCATGGTCGTGGTCTTCATGGTCGGCATCACCCTTGAGAAGTTCAATGCCTTCGGTTGTCTTTTGAACCTTGGTCTTGTCAGTATCCAAGAGTTTGGTTAAGTCTTCAACAAAGTGCTCCATCTCATCATCTTGGTAGATAAAGAGGTCACTAGTTTGAACCTTGGCTGCGTCGCGGGCGCTCATTTCGTAGTCATGGGCATCTTGGTTGCCTTCTAAGAGCATGGAAACCTCTGCCTTATCCCCGGCAATGCGTTGAGCTAAGTAGTAAACTGGATAGAAAGTGGTCATGACCTTCTTCTTGCCAGCGGCAGAGACTGTGCTTGCCAATGGTGCTAATAAGCCAAGCACCAATACAAGGCTTGCTAAAAGTGCAGATAATTTACGTTTCATTCGATCTTCCTCCTATGAAAATATGTAATGGTTACTTTTTCCATAATTTATTATACGCCTTTCTGACTGGATGTCAACCGTAATCTTTATCTTTTCGATTCAGACGCACCCCTCTACTACCCGTCTGGCTTGGAATCAAGAGGCATCCTTGCTATACTATAGATAGCGATTCCCTTTAAGAAAGGAAGATTTACATGACCGAATCCGTCTTAGAGTCTGTCTTGGAAGTAAGCCAGCTGACTAAGATTTATAAGAAGCAACGGGCCCTAGATTCCTTCGACCTCTCCGTCTCGCGCGGTGAAATCGTCGGCATCATCGGACCCAACGGGGCTGGTAAATCCACCCTGCTACGTAGCATCGTGGGCTTAACCCCTGCATCTGAGAAGAACATTCAGCTCTTTGGCTCGGTGGACTACGAGGCCCTCTTAACCAACCGTCACTTCGTCGGCGCCTTGATTGAAGCTCCTGCCTTCGTCGACAACCTCAGCGCCAAGAAGAATATGATTCATTATGCCCTGCAACGCAAGGTCAAAGACCGCGGCGCCCGTATCAACGAAGTTTTGGCCTTGGTTGGCTTAGACAAGACCGGCAATAAGAAAGTCAAAAACTTCTCCCTGGGGATGAAGCAACGTTTGGCCATTGCCTTAACCCTCTTACATGATCCCGACCTCTTAATTCTAGACGAGCCTATTAACGGCTTGGATCCTGCTGGGATTATCCATGTGCGGGAGCTACTCTTGAAACTCAACCGGGAAAAGAACATGACCATCTTGATTTCTTCCCATATCCTGTCGGAATTGGAGCACTTGGCAAGTCGCTTCGTCTTCGTTAACAAAGGCCGCAAGGTAGCCGACATTAGCTCTCAAGAACTCGCCCATCAAGCTAGCACCTATTATCAGGTTCAAACAACCGACAATGCCAAGGCACTGGACTTCCTCAGTCAATGGCTGGGCCAAGATAAGGTGGCAGCAGATGGCAAGGATCTAATTGCCATCTATGACTTGGAAGTGCCCCTACCTGAAATTGCCAAACGCCTAGTAAATGAAGGCTTCGAACTTCTCTTCCTGGGTAGCCACAAGAATGACCTAGAATCCGTCTTCTTGAATCTTACAGAAGGAGGCAACTAAGATGTTCCAGCTATTACGCGCAGAATTCTATCAAATCCGTCATCGGGTGGCGCCTTTTACTATGTTGCTGCTCAGCTTCTTGGCAACACTCGGTATTGCTTCACTAGCTTCCATGATTCTCTTCGGGGAAAAAAGCGGGGCTAGTACTAGCGCACTAACTAAGGCTCTTGTGGGCAATCAAGTTTTGAGTATCTATACCATTGGCCTCAAGGAAATGCCTCTGCTTCTTTGTTTCGTGGCTCAGATTCTGACCTTTAACAACGAGACTAAGAACCGGACCTTGATTAACACCATCAGCTATGGCCACCGCCGTCGCTCTGTGGTCCTCAGCAAAATCCTGGTAGGACTCTTTTACCTCTTACTGGCTTCATGCTTGAGCTTAGCCGGTCTCTTAATCGGGGGCGGCATGTCGGGCGCTACTTTCAAGGGTAATGAAATCCTCGAATTTTTCACTAGCTATTTGATTCCTAGCATTCCCCTCTTCCTAGGCTACATCGCCCTCTTAAGCATTCCTGCCTTCCTCTTCGCTGGCCAGGGACCACTAATCTTCACTTACCTCCTGCTCAGCTTCATTAACCCAATCCTGACCGGTGTTTATTCATTCTTAACCACTAACACCGCCAACATGGGAAATGTGGTTCAAAAATTCATGAGTGCGGATAAGGCTTTCGCCTTCTTCTTCACCTTCCTAAAGGTAGGCAAGCCTCTGACCTGGGGCAACTTAAACTTGGACTTGACACCCGTCGTAGCCTTTGCCTACTTCCTACTCTTCTTCTGGATTGCAGTTAAACTCTTCAACCGTGCAGAAGTTAAATAGTAACTTAGTAAAATCCCCCGGACTCCTCGAAGGAATTCGGGGGATTCTTTTTGTCTAAAATGTAATATTCTCAATAATAAAATGAGTCCCTATCTTATTTTGACGGCATTTACAGGAGCAACTATCACTTTCTTGTTGCGTCAGGATTTTAGGGTGAGTTGTGGTTAACCCGAACTCACCCTAAAATCTTGCTTTTCAATTTAACATAAAATACCCGCTCAAGCGTCAAGGCTAGAGCGGGTGTTTACTTTTAATGTCCTAGTGCTTGGCGATAGTTACGCACCATAAAAGGACTAATCATAATCTTACGTTCTTCTAGGCGTTCCACTAGCTCCTCATCGCTTAAATCAGCTGGCGCAACATGTAGAATCTCATGAATAATTTGCTTAATCTTCTCAGCGGAGAAGCCATCTCGGTCTTCTCGTGTCGCCACTGTGATAAAGTCCGTCATTGGCAGGACATATTGGCCAAAGCCCATGTTCTTGTTAGACACCAAGAGGTTGACGACTGGTTCAGGCAAGCCGGTAATCTCTGCCACCTGCTTGAGCAAGAGTGGCACCTTAGAATCTGAAAGTTGGCTAAAGTAATCGTGCTGAACCGCTGCAATGGCTTGCGCGACTTTCAGAATCAATTGCTCCCGCACCCGCAAGTTACGTGCTAGACGATCATACATGAGTTTCTGCGGCTTGGAGAAGGCGACGACCTCAGGATCTTGGGTCGCTAACATCTCTTGATAGTAGGGCTCATTGAAGATTATTTTTGGATAGTAGTGGGCGTTATAGCGTACCTTCATGCCTTCCTGGTCTTGAAGAACGGTCACGTCATCCAGGAGACCTTCCTCTTCTTCCACTTGGAAGAGGTCGGCTGGACTGGTCCGCAAGGTTTGATAGTAGCTAACGCAGGCCAGGACATCTGCTAGTGGCAGGCCAGTAGCCGTCACGATGGCTTGATAATCTTCTGCCTTGAGTTGGTCAAAATATTCTTCTAAGAGGTAGTAGGCCACATTAGGGGCATGAGCATCTTGCTCGGTCTGCAACATCAAGCATTCGCGCAAGTCATAGGCCCCAATCCCGGCAGGTTCCAATTGTTGGAAGAGGGTAATGGCATCTAAGGCAATAATGGGTTCGATGCCTAGTTGTTTGGCCACTTCCTGGTAGCTGTATGGCAGATAACCTTGAGGATTTAATAAATCAATCAAGCGCACCATGGCGTCCCGAATGATGGTATGGCGGTACATCATAATCTGTTCGAAGAGAAACATAGGCAGATTACGCGGTGCTTCCGGCATCTGCGGATCCACCCCAATAATGGCACTGTGTTCTTGTAGGGTAACCGATGCTTGCTGGGGCTTGGTCTTAGGATAGTCTAGTTCAATGAAGGGATTCTCTAGAATTTCATCTTCTAGGAAATAAGTAAGTTGGGCCGCACTCAAGCCGAGCATCTGCCACAATTGACTATCCCCTTCAATGGTTTCAATAGGAATACTTTCAAATTCGCTTTGCCCATTAGCTTGAATGACGGTCACCACATGTTGTTGCTTGTTTAAGTCTGACATGTTGACCCCTCCTGCTATGTATACGTTTTCTTAATCCTATTATAGCGCAAGTCGCCCCTTGCGTCTATGCTAAAGCAAGGTTTTTTTTGAAAATCAAAAGCAGCAAGCCCCTGAGGACTGCTGCTTACCATGACTTATTCAATTAAATCATCCGCGCTCAGAGCTAGGACAGAAGCCAAATCCCGAACATCTAGCTCTAACTGCAGGCCAATCTTGCCAGCCGAAACCATGATTGAGGGATAGTCCCAGGCGCTAACATGAACATGGGTTGGGAAGGTCTTCTTCATGCCTAGCGGCGAGCAACCGCCGTGAACATAACCCGTTAGGGGCAAGAGATCGCGTTCCTTAATCATGGCGACATGCTTCTCGCCTACGGCACGCGCGGCCTTCTTCAAATCCAGGCTAGCCACCACGGGAATGACAAAGACATAATGGCCACCCGATTTACCTACCGTCACTAGGGTCTTGAAGACCTGGTCAGGATTCTGGCCCAAGGTTTCTGCTACTTCCAAGCCTGATAAGGCGCCCGTCTTACTGTAGTCTCGTACTTGATAGGTCACCTTGTGTTGGTCTAGTAGCCGCATGGCATTGGTTTTATGTATTTTCATGGCTAAGAGCCTCCACTAAACAGCAAAAGGCCCTTAGGCCTCTTGCATCTCGCTTACTTCAATCATTTCAATATCGGCACCCAAATCGCGCAATTTGCCTACGATATTAGAGTAGCCACGTAAGATATGGTCGACGCCAGTAATCTCGGTTACGCCATCCGCCACCAAGCCGGCAATGACTAGGCAGGCCCCTGCCCGTAGGTCACTGGCCTTAACTTGTGCCCCGCTCAGCTGAGCTGGTCCATTGACCCGAATCATGGCCCCTTCGACCTTGATATCGGCCCCCATGCGGTTGAGTTCCGGAATATGCTTGACACGGGCTGGGTAGATAGTGTCAATGATGGTCCCGTTACCTGCCGCAATCGCCAAGAGTGGCGTCAGCGGTTGTTGCAAGTCAGTGGCAAAACCTGGATAAGGCTGAGTCTTGACGCTGACCATACGGAGGTTTGGACTTGGATGAACGTAGATGGAATCTTCACCAATCTCCAATTGCGCGCCCATTTCTTCAATCTTAGCAATGAAACCTTCGATGTGTTCGAAAATAACGTTGTTGACGCGGACCCCTTGGCCTGCTGCCACGGCAGCCGTAATATAGGTCCCTGCTTCAATCCGGTCCGGAATGATGGTGTGGGTACAGCCATGCAGATGCTCAACGCCCTCTACCCGGATGACGCTAGTCCCGGCACCGCGAATCTTAGCCCCCATCTTGTTGAGGAGGTTAACGACATCAATAATTTCCGGTTCGCGAGCGGCATTCTCAATAATGGTCTTGCCCTTGGCCTTAACGGCCGCCAGGATACAGTTGATGGTCGCCCCAACACTGACCACGTCCATGTAAATACGCGCCCCTACTAGGCCTTCTTGGTCGGTCGTCAGAGTCACAACACCGAAGTCGTCCTCTACCTTGGCCCCTAAGGAACGGAAGGCCTTGAGGTGTTGGTCGATAGGGCGAGGGCCTAAGAAGCAGCCCCCAGGCAAGCCAATGACCCCTTCACCAAAGCGCGACAAAGTCGCCCCCATAAAGTAATAAGAGGCACGTAGGCTCTGAATTTTCCCACTTGGCATTGGAATGGATTTAATATCACTTGGATCAATGGTTAAGACATTATCCTTAAAAGAGGCCTTAACATTGAAATCTTCCAAAATATCGATTAAAGAATAGACGTCAGCAATATCTGGCACGCCTTCTAGAACAACTTCTGAATCAGCCAAAATAGCAGCTGGAATTAAGGCAACTGTAGAGTTCTTGGCCCCGTTAATGGTAATTTCACCTGTGAGGGGCTTGCCTCCGCGGATGACTAGTTTCTTCATTATATATAACTCCTAATTTCAATCTTCGATGATTCTTTGCATATCACTTATAGTGTACCATAAGTCGCCCCAAATATACATAGCAAATGATTATTTGGCCCTTTTGTTGCAGGGTAACAAAAGGCATTTCAAAAGGCCCCATCACTCGAAAATGACGGGGCCTTGAGACAGCAAACTATTATTGACGTCCGCAAACAAAATAGAGATAAATGAAACCAATCAAGCCAATTGGCACCGCCAAGAACCAGATAATGATAAAACGGAAAATCTTCCAGGCTAGCATTAAGAACCCGCCAATCAAGAAGACATTGTCACCCACAATCAGGTTGATGAGACTCTCATAGACAAACATGGCGAAGGGATAAAGGAGAGCACAAAGCAAGAAGAATAAAAGTTTCGTCTCGAATTTTCCCGTTTGGCTAATAGATGTAAAGACGAAAAAGGCATAAAAGGCAAAAGCAAAGAGATAATGACGGATTAACCAGTCACGGTCTAGGGATCGGAACATTTGCTTCAGTCTATTCATAGGATCACCTCTCTAAATAAATGTTGCTACCTATTATAGACCACTTAGCCCCTCCTGTCCAAAATGCACAGGAAAGAACAGATTACTTATAGGTAAGAAGACGAGCCCCTATTCTTAAAGTGCCCGTCCTCTTATCTCTCTTAACTCAACTTAGCTCAGTCCACCTTGATAATCGGCACCCAGAGTTCCATACGGTAGTCTTGCGCCCCCATATTGCCTTCACGATAGACTTCGAAGTCAGGCGCGCCCGAATGTTGGAAACCTTGCTCAGGGAAGAAGACTTCCATGAGGTAGCGCCAACCTGCATGAATACAATCCGGCACTGGCCCATTCAATTCCACCACCGCGTATTCAGCCGCTGTTACCTCCAAGATATCGAGCCCCATAGCCTCAGCCTTAGCCCGGTCCGTTATCTCATAGCCAGCCATATAGTTGAGGCGTTCTGGTGTGTCGATGTCGTGGCAAACTCCCAGGCTTTGGCCCCTACCTAAGCTAGCTAAGTCCTCATGGGAGAATTTGCTATAGAGGTCTTGCCAGATCTGAGGGCACTGGCTGTTGGGGATTTGGTTGGCATTAATCCCTGCCACCGTCAAGGCAGGCTTGTTCTGGATATTGATTTTCATGCTATCTCCTCCTTGCAGGGTCAGCCGTAGCTGTAGTCGCCCGACTAGGCGCAAGGGCGCCCCCTGTCTAATTTGTGTCGGAGTTGCCCCATGAAATTTCTTGAAAGCTGCCCCGAAGGCGTCGGCTGATTCATAACCATATTGGATGGCGATGTCGATGATTCGGGCTTCAGACTGGCGCAGGGCCAGCGCTGCCTCTGTCAAGCGACGTTCCCGCAAATACTCTGACAGTGATGTCCCCGTCAGCATGGAGAAGAGCCGGCTGAACATGGCATAAGGATAGCCCGACAGTCGCGCCACCCGCAACTCATCTAGCTCCCTGTCCAGGGTCGACTCCAGATAGTCTAGCGTCCGGTTAAAAGCTTCCATCATATTCATGTGTATGACCTCCTGACAAGTTGAGTATAGCTGAAATTTTAGGGGAAAGTCCTAGAATTGGGGGGCGAGAAATCTAGGGTGTTTGAACTACCCCTATATATAAAATTATTCCCTCACAATCCAACTCAAGCGCTTGTATTTATTTTATTTTTGATTATAATAAGTGATAGCATAAGAGCTGTATGCGTCAATAAGCTATATGACGCCTATCTATTCTCCAGCCCATTCATTCTCTAGCATCCGAATGTGAAAGGATAGCACTTGCTCTTTGTGATGAAATCATTATTTCTTAGGGGGAATTTTACATGTCTAGCAAGCAGACCATTACATTGCCGGATTGGCTTGGTGATTCTGTCGTCTATTTTAAAAAACCTTTTGGTCGGCGTCTCCTACGCTTTGTACTTTTGATTATAATTTTTATTTCTGGCTTTGTAGCTGGTGGAAACTGGAACAAACAGCCCGTACCTACGCCACAACCGGCTCCTGTAGAAAATGCTAAGAAGCCAATCATCACTAGTCAAATTGTAAGTTCTCGCATTGAAAAAGCGAAAGAGCTAACAACTGAAAAGTACTTCTATACCAATGCCGGTTTGTTCAAGAACAATCACGTGGCTTGGGGTGTAGGTATTCCTTTCACAGAAAAATCATTCATTATGAAGTATAACGGGATTATCCACGCTGGTGTTGACCTCGATTCTATGCAGTCTGTCGTTATTGATGATACCATTTATATTCGCTTACCTGACGCAAAAGTACTATCTCATGAAGTAGATCATAATTCTGTCGAGACCTTAGATGAACGTGCTGGACTATTTAATCCAATCAAAATTACTGATATCTCAGGGTTCATGGCGACTCAGGAAACTAACATTGAACAGCTTATTTATGATCGTCAAATACTAAGTTATGCAAAAGATACAGCCAAGACAGTTATCCAGGAACTCCTAGAAATGGACCCCGACATCAAAGATCACTATAAAATTGAATTCGTGGACGAACTACCGGAAGTTCCCTCTGATTCTAGTGCACTATCGAATGAAAGCTCTGAATCTAGCTCCTTATAATTTTCAATTCATGTAACACGCTAATTACTATTAGCGTGTTTTTTGTGATTACTGTTTCCTTCTTCCACAGACAATTTAAGTTTACACGCTAGAGCTTCCGCTATCCTCCCCAACATCCCCACTGTCGGATTGGCTTGGCCACTCTCTAGCCTTGACAGGTTGGCTTGGCGTAGGCCTAGTTTTTCAGCCATTTGCGCTTGGCTTAAGCCTCGCTCTAGGCGCAGCTCCACCAATTTCAGGGCAACTTCCTGCCGCGCGCCTTCCTCCGCCAAATCTAAAGTGAAATCAGGATATTGGGATGCTAAGCGATTCTTTAAGGACTCGAGTGACATGCTCTTCACCCTCCTTTCTTGTTTTGGTCTCTCCCAAAGAAATAACCAGTGTCTTGACCTGACCTTTGCCTCGGCCCCATTTTTCAATCACAGCGGGTGTCAGCCCTTCTCGTTCAATGATTTCTAAGGCTGCCACTGCCTTGACTGCTTGCTGGTAGAGCAGGCCTTCTACCAGGACCAGAATGTCTTCTGGAATCTTGTAATGTGCGTCCATGACACGCACCTCCTTTTTCCCATTATATCATATATGATATAATGGGAAAATCGCTTTCAACAGCTAAACCCTCTATATATCAAGCCTTTCTTCATTTTGTTATCATCTCACCACGTAATTTTGCCTGCCTTGCACCCTATCTACTAGTAGAACTAGTAGATAGGGTAAAGCAAATTCTGACCCCCTTCCCAAAAACGGTCAACGGGTCTATAATGAAGTTAACTTCTTAATGAAAGGAGCCAAGAAAGCAATGAATCCTAAATTTTATGCCCTGCCCCAAGCCAAGCAGGAAGCCATTATCCAAGCCGGCTACCGAGTCTTCGGCCAGCACGCCTATAAGAAGGCGCCCATGAGCGCCATTGCGGACGCGGCGGGGATTTCCAAACCTTTGCTTTTCCATTATTTCCATAATAAGAAGGAACTCTACTTCTTCCTCTTCGACCTCTTAGTCCAGCAGACCGATGATTTCCTAAAAGAAGGCGGCTGCTACGAGACCCTGGACTTCTTCGAGCTCTTCAAGAGCGTGACCCAGACTAAGGTGCAACTAGCCCGGCTCAATCCCGATTGGCTGGCCTTTAGCCTTAAGACCTACTACGAGCAGGATCCCGAGATTATGCCAGAATTGGCCCAACGCATGAAACAAGTCAAGGCGAAACAGGTCCAGCTCATGGACAAGCTAGATATGAGCTGCTTTCGGCCCGATATCGACTTTCAGCTCATGTATAAGGATATGACCTGGGCCGCCCAGGGTTATCTCTGGGAGCATGTCCAGCGAGGGGCCGTTGATCCCGAAACCATCGAGGCGGAATTCAACCAACTGATTGACTTCTGGAAGTCTCTCTATCTTAGAAAGGAGTGATCCCATGTACGCTATTCAAACGCATCAACTGACCAAATCCTACGGCAAGCACCGAGGCATCGAGAATCTTAACTTGACCGTCCAACAGGGCGAGCTCTTTGGCTTTATCGGGCCTAACGGGGCCGGCAAATCTACCACTATCCGCACCCTACTGGGGCTGATTAAGCCTACCAGCGGCAGTGCCCAGGTCCTAGGCTTAGAAGTCGGCCGCCAACAAGGCCAAATCCTACGCCGGGTGGGCTACCTGCCGTCCGAAACCCAATTCTATGCCGGCATGACCGCCCGCGACCTACTCAAACTATCTGCTGATCTGAGAGGCCTGCACTGCCAGGCCGAATGCCGCCGCCTCAGCGACCGGCTGCAACTGGACCTGGGGATTGCGGCGGATCAACTGTCCCTGGGTAACCGTAAGAAGGTGGGCATTGTGGCCGCCCTCCAGCACCAACCTGACCTCTTGATTCTGGACGAGCCTACCAGTGGCTTGGACCCCCTGATCCAAGAAGAATTCTTCGCCCTACTAGAGGAACGCCGCCAAGCCGGTGGGACTGTCTTCCTATCCAGCCATGTCCTGTCCGAAGTCCAAAACCACTGCGACCGAGCAGCCATTATCCGACAAGGGCAAATCGTGGCCACTGAAGATGTCGCCAGCCTCATGAAACACCAAGCCAAACGCGTCAGCTTGTCCGGCCAAGTACCTGGCCTGGCAGACCTAGCAGGCGTCTCCAACTGGCAAGCCAAGGGCAAGGACCAAGCCAGCTTCCTCTATCAAGGAGACCTCAATGCCTTACTAGCCTGTCTGGCAGGCGGCCAAGTCCGCGACTTCAGTCTGGCCGAGCCAAGTCTGGAAGAAATCTTCCGCCACTACTACCAAGAAGGAGGCGATTTGTCATGATTCTATTCCGCCACGAATTACGCCAAGGTTGGCGTAGCCTAATCCTGTGGACGGCGGCCATTGCGGGTTTTATGGCCCTGATTTCCCTGCTCTTCCCTCAAGTCAAGGACCAGATGGCTAGTATCAACGGCCTGATTAGCACCATGGGCGCCTTCTCAGACGCCTTCGGCCTGGGCAAGCTCAACATGGGGACCTTCATCGGCTTCTATACCGTTGAATGTCAGAGCGTCCTGGGCCTTGGTGGCGCCCTCTATGCCGCCATTCTGGCCAGCAATTCCCTAGCCAAAGAAGAGCAAGCCGGCACCGCCGAATTCCTGCTGACCCATCCCCTCAGTCGGGCTTCGGTCGTCACCAGCAAGGCCTTGGCCCTGGTCAGCCAGCTTCTGATTCTCAACCTGGTGACCCTGGCAGTTGTTCTGTTAAGTCTGACCCTGATGGGTGAGTCCGCGCCTATGGGCCAACTCCTACTCTTGCACTTGGCCTATCTAATCTTACACCTCGAGTTCATCGCCCTCTGTCTAAGCCTGTCGGCCTTATCCGGCAAACGTCGCGGCACCGGTCTAGGCGCCGGCATCGGTCTGGTACTTGCCTTCTACCTAGCCAACCTAGTCGCCAATATTGCCCCCGGCCTAGGTGGCCTCAAATGGCTCACGCCCTTCGCTTACGTGGACGGCGCCGAAATCATCCCTAACGGCAGCCTAAACCTAGGCTATGTCGGAGTCGGGTTGATCTTGTCAGCCTGCTCGCTGGGCGTGGCTTATTGGTGGTTTGGGCGGAAGGATGTAGGGTAGTTTAATAGATAACACCTCCCCCAGAAAGCGCATAAGCTTGCTAGGGGAGGTGTTGTCTATAACATTATGATAACCTATCCCAGGAAATAGAATTGCATTTAATTAAAAGCAATTCTATTTTTTAGAACTTTTCCAATGCAATTCAAAATGATTCTTTGCATCATTAGAATTAAAACATTCTTTCATTAAATTTATAATTTGATCTTTTGTCTTACCGTTTAGTTCTGCTTCTAAATCGTCGATAGAGTGGGAGTTAACATTAAATAATTTTTGCGCTTCTTTATTATCACCGTAAAAGTTATTATTACGGTTAAATTTGGTATAGGTTTCTATAATTCTTCTGATAGAGTTAAGCATTAAATCAGGCTTGTCATTATCATATAAAAACCTTAATTCTTTCCACAATAATTCGTAGCTTGTGGAAAAATCTTGCCCCTCTGAATCCAAAACTTTTATCATTGTTCTCGAATCCTTTTTTTGCAACCTTATAAATCTATCACCTATTTTATCGGAACCAAATCTATCTTTGCCATCCTCATAAAGCCTATTATATTTCACATTAATATAGAAGTGCAAATTGTGAGTCAGTATTACTAAACTATCTGACATTCGCTTCTTTTCAATGCGTTTCATTAACTCTTGAATTTCAGTAACAATAATATACTGCATCATATCATCATTAGAGTCCATTGGGTCATCAAACACAATAATTTTATCACGCGATGCATCTTGATACTCATTTAATTTCTCAACAAAGTACAGAAAACCTAGAATGTTTTTTTCACCCTCTGAGAGGGTATGAATTTCCCTATACTTCGGTTTCAAAGACCCTTTATTTCTAATTCTATAATGTCCTTGATGGGAGCTCTCTGTTGCTTCCATGTGCTCTAATTCAAAAGCTACATACATTCCTAATTTCTTATTAATATTATTTGCTAACTTGCTTTCCGATTTAGTTTTATTATTTTCTTCTTGAATACTATTTCGCTTAGCGCATATTTTTTCATCAAATTCTGATTTCTGTTTTTCAAGCTCCTCCTTTTCTCTATTAAACTTCTCTATTTCTTTCTTAGATATTTCTAGGCTTTTATCTTTATCATCGTATTCGAATTTCTGTATAGCTTGCCAAATCAGATGAAACCTTAGAAGATCTTGAGAATACTTTTTAATCCTAGCAACATCTTCAGCATTATTTTTCTGAACAATATCCGCATAGTCCTTAAATACTTGACTAGAAGATTCGGGTATTTCCAAATCAATAACAGCAGATTTTGAAAACATCTGGGTTAATTTACTTTCTAACGCTGCTTTTACCTTCCTTAAAAAGGATTCTTGTTCTTTAGCTAAAATGCCCCATATTTTAGCTAGTTCCTCTATTTCATTATGATAGCTATTGTAGAAATTCATTTTATCAAAATCAATCTTATTGATAGCGTTGATTTCTGATTCTATCCTATCTATTAGTTTGTGTAATTCATCTTCAAATTCTTTTATTTTTGACTCTGAGAAAAATTTTTCTAATTCATTGAACGCGTTATCTGATATGCTATTGCCGCAGAAAGTGCAAATGTCTCCTTTTGAATGTATTTCGAATCCAGTTTTAGCAAAATTAATTTTCTGATTAGTGTCAAGACGGACTATCTGAGTCTCTTCTTCCACAGAAGACTCTAACATTCTATTTGTCTCATCTAGTATTTTCTTAAAATCAATATTAATATCTACTAAATTTGTCGCTATCCTTTCTTCAAGTTTAATGTTATCTTTACACTCTTTTTCTTCATATTCAATTAATTTATGGGCATACCTTAATTCCTCTTCGAACAGTTTACTGTTATAAGTAGTGATTGCTATATGTAGCGGATTATTCTTAATGCCCCTAGCCGATTTAGTATAAAAGTCTTTAATTTCCTTTTCTTGTCTTCCTTTTTTTTCACTTACCTTATCAATCTTACTTTGCAATTCCTCTAGCTGTTTAACCACCTTTTGTTTCTCTTGTGAAATTCCTTCTATTTCTTCATTAAGCCTTTTAATGTTATTTTGTGCTGATACATTTTCTTCACCGAGAATTACAGTATTTAACTTTCCGTCTATAGATACACTTTCCACACCTTGATAAACTCTTACATCTTTTTCGGTATTCTGATCTTTTATTAACTGACAAAGTGTGCTCTTTCCTGTCCCGTTTTTCCCAAAAATAAAGTTGATTGGCTTATCAAGACAAAGAGTATCACAATCAAATAAAGCTACCTTGCTTAAATCTAATTCCATATACATCACCCAGTATAATTTTATTTTAAATCTATGGACATTTTACTATAAAGACGAACAAGTAAATACTTGATTTACTACACAATAAGGCTACCTCTTTTCTAAAAATATAGAATGCTCGGACATCGCACTTCCAGTGATAAATTCTAATGGAAACTGCGCTCAAAAGACAATGTTGCTCTCGAAGTCAAACTCAGGACTTTATTCTCATATCAAATCAAACTGTATGTGAATAAGTTTAGACAGAGACTCAAATTTATGTGCCACTGGACATTTTATTGAAATCCACCTTCATATGGTGCTCGTGGAACAATCTAGATACTTCTCCATCAAGTATCTAGCGGTTATATATACATAGATAGAAAATCCCTATTCTCACACGACACAAGAAGGACCTGTGGAACGCAATAATTGAGCAAAAATAAGATTGAGAATTAGATGTTGCTACAGTTAAATGCAAAAAGCCCCACCTTACAACTTTGCCATGTTGATATTCTATTTTCCTAAACTCCATAAAATAGCAATTTAGAAAAGCAGTATAGTTGTATCTTCCCTAATGAACTTATAATATCAATAGTCGATTAAAAGAAATTACAACCTCAACTTGAGAGAAGAGATTCTTCCCTTTATTAAGAAATAGCTACTTGGTTAATTAGACTACTCCATTCCCCTGATTTCAAAGCACTTTAACATTTAGCAGCAAGTAAAAATGCGAAAGGGGGATTCTTGGAAAAGTTTCAGAAGGAGAATTATTAAATAAGTGATGATAAGCTTATTATTTAGCAATAAACAGATACGCTTAACTTCAAGCCTACTATAATGTTTCAATAGGAAAACGCCACATAAAATATTCTACAGGATAAACCGCAAACTTAACGTAACAATTCAATACGAGTATACCCTCATTCTTATTCCATTTATTCACTCTTTACTATACTATTTTCTATGCTCCAATCTCTATACAAATATAGCTTTGCTAGCCCAACATTAAATATCCCAATTACATTTCTTAAAGAGATTTCTAAAATTATCGTCTTCCTTAATAACTGACAGCAAAGCTTCAAATAAACTCACGTTAACAGAGTTTATCGTATACGAACCGCTCTTCATATTCGACTTCAAAATTCTATCCAAGTGTTTCACTAGCGCATCTTCTCCTTCTTCCTCAAGCGTACTTACCCAATTATCAATATTTTCATCGATTATCTCAGTCGCCATATCCGCATATCTATCTTCTAATCTTAGTCCATCAAAAGCGTTTTTTGTCCGTTCATTCATTGTATTAGATAAGTTAAAGCTTGGCTGAAAGCGGAAAGAAGGAATCAAGTTATATTTACCTTGGCAATCGCATTCAATAACGAGTTTGCATTTGACAAGACTCTCAGAGTTGATCTCAGAAAAATAGGGATGATAAAATTCCTTTACGTATTCTTTTTTTATTCCATTACATGTGCTACAAATTGGCATCAAATTTATTGGAGTAATGGTAAATAAATCATATTTTGTCTGAGGCAAAAAATGATCTATAGCATCTGCACCAGTCCTTTTTTGGCAAAAAATGCATTTACGTTTCGTTTTTGTTTTAATTTCTTTTATGTAGTTTGTAATAACTTCTTTTTTACTATCGCGAAATTTAGAAAACAGTTCTTTATAGTCCTCATTAGTGAGTAGTTCATTTTTACCCTCATATACATCAGGGGGCATTGCGTACAATGAGTCATTACATGCATGTATATAATATTGGTTTTCAGCATCAATGAAATCATTTTTCGACTTAATTGATTCAGCCTTTAAAGAACTACGCTTGTCAGAGGCTTTGGTGTTCGTGCGAATCCCCCTAGTAAGTTCATCAAAGAAATCATTAATTCTGAAGCTAGGTGGATTCTCACTCCTCATATTTTTTGGCCTCTCTATATGTCTTAGTTACTAATAATCTATAACCTAAACTCCCCAACCTGTCACCATATAATTGATATATTTCTTCAAATGATTTACCTTCTGATACACTTTCCTCAATAATTCTGATAAATCCAGACTCTGCTGCTTCAAGTCCAAACACCTCAGCCATTAAAGTACTAATGTTTTGAGCAAATGTCCTTGTCTCAGGCCTAGCAGCTATAAATATAGGACCTTCTCTGTCTAATTTGTACACACAGTTATCAGGAATTTCTTGTAATACAACTGGCGAATGTGTAGCTAAGATTACTACACCATTTCTACTTTTCATTAGCTTTGATAAACATCTAATATAGCTACTTAAAAGTGGTGGATGCAAATATAATTCAGGTTCATCGATAATTACAAGAACTTTCTCATCTATTACTTCAATAATTTTAGTAAGCGATAGCATCACTATTTTATGTCCTGAGCTCAGTTTCTCAAAATAGAGACCCATCTGTTTAAGATAATCTTGATTGTTTTTTGTATCCTCATTATTTTTATAATTCAAACGGTTTTTCTCATACAGAGTTAATAGCCCTTCCCAATTATGCCTAGCGAAAACAGGGTCAGTATTTAGTTCTTTCAATGTGTCTTTCCATAAAATCGGTTTTTTATCAAAACATAGTAATGTACTATCCATAAATACTCCTAGCCAATTATTTTTTTTTAGCTTCACTGACATGTTCTGATTGTAAGCTAACTCTTTCACTCTACACTTATAGAATTCATTGCTACTTTTTCCATATATTTCCTTGAGATTTGTTTTATTATTTAACGTTATAAACGGCACGTCCCTTTTAGTACTTTCTAACTCACTTGGTACATCATCAAATACACTGAAATTCATATAAACAATTTTCTTAAAAAAATCTGCAATACGTTTTTGATTCTTTCCATCGGAAACGGATACCTTTTCCCCATCATGATTAAAAACAGCGTGAAGGAAGTCTTTAATTAATCTCGATTTTCCCACTCCATTCCTACCAATTATTGCATGAATATTGGTTGGTAAAGCGTCATTTTCATTATCTACATAGAAAGAAATCTCGTCGTCATTTTTTGCGTTTAATTTATACTTGAATGAATAGGATATTGGCTTTGACTCTCCATGCGCCAGTCTACGAAACCGTTGCTCAATGATTGCCATCGACTGATCCCTCAGTAACGATTTTTGAAATGCCGGTTCTTCCTTATACTTTGCTAGTAAACTACTATTGTATGCGACATCTTTCAAATTTTTCAGAATGCTATTTCGCTCTCTATCACTTGCTACAATTTTATTTAGTTCCACATAAAAAGACGAATCTGTACCTAATGAGTAACATCCTTCGGGTAATTCTGTATATAGCCCCTTTAAATCAGGGCTTCGCCCCATATTTTCTTGCCCTATTTTTATTGAACCAATACGAGTTATATTAGAACTTCTTACATAATAAACTGTATATAGCGTTTGATATGTAAACCAATCGTCCCAATCAGTTAGGTTTAAATAAATTCCTGGATAGATAATATCAATTTCCTCATTCACATAGATATTCATCAATACACCTACTTCTACTGAATTTCTTTGTTACATACTTCAGTATACAAAAATTTATAGGCAAATTCCACACTTTGTTGAGGAATGTGATTATTTTATAAGTAGATATAGTTTTCTATTTGTTGGAGCGGTACCATTCACGCTAGCTCATCTCATTTTTCAGCAATCGACTCCCCTTACATATTTTAGCAAGAGGCAAATTTTAGACAAGTTTGCCTGAACCCTATAATTTTAAAGCTAACATTCTGCTGATAGGACTAGTCAAGGTCCTCTGCACATAAAAATCTCACACAATGTGTGGGACGATTCAGCAACCATTTATATAGCTGTATTGACTAAACTATTTAAACTAGCTAACTTTACCAACATCCTTAAGGTCCAGTTTGATAGGATTTTATTCCACTACATGCAAGAAAACCTTTATGACAAGCCCTTCTTACTTTTCTAATCATATTCGATAGTGCGCTCCCCCAAGAAAAATCAGAAGAGCTACTACTTTCAGCGGAACACGTATTTTGCCTTTTTTTAGGCTGAAGCCCTAAAAACATATTCCGTAGGGACTCTTTCTTATCAAGCCTCGCTTCCTAGTACTCTTTCCTCTGGCTTTTTAGATAGAGGAGATAAGCCCCTTCTTTAATCGGTTCGAAGAAAGCATAAGTAAGTCAAACGGTAAGTCATTCCCTATTTTTAAGCACAAAAAACACCCCACACAGAGTGTAGGGTGTTCCACAAACGTTGATATATCAATGATAATTAACGTTTTGAGAATTGAGAAGCTTTACGAGATTTTTTCAAGCCTGGTTTGAAAAGTACGAGCTTTAAGACATCTCAAAATCGCTTAATAACAACCTTTAGAGGATTTTCTTCCGATTTTGATTTCAAGAAATAAGAATAGATGTATCTAACATAGGGAAATTTCTTAACTCGGAACTTTCAATCCTATCCTCTTCCTTCTTATCCTAATAAAGTTTGTAATATTGGAATAACAACGATAAATAGAACCGTACTTAGAGTCACCACATTCGTAGAGAATTCCACATCTCCTTTTCCCTGATTAGCAAGGATTGGGAGAACAGCTAGAGCTGGTGTAGCAGACTGAATCATAAAGGTCTTAAATTCTACTGTCGCCATATTTGGGGCAAAGAACTTCAAAACAAGAAGCATGATGAGAGGAGCTAGGATAAAGCGTCCCACCAAGGTGATAATTGTATCTTTGTCAAAAGCAATGGTATTCAAGCCTGCCTTTGCAAGGACGATACCAATATAAATCAGAGATAAGGGAGTGACGATATTCCCGACATAGGTTAAGGTATTCGTTACGAAATCTGGAATAGAGATTCGGAGAATCAAAAATAGTAGAGCGACAAGAAAGCCTACAAGCGGTGCTGGTAGCAATTTCTTCCAGTCAAATTTAGTTGTCTCCTTGCTTTGACCCGATTTACTGTCGCTCGTCATCAAATACACGCCCAATGTCCAGGTCGAAATCGTATTGGTGATATAGTAAATTAAGAAATAAGGAAGAGCATGCTCTCCAAAAAGAGCAATGTTTAGTGGCAACCCGATAAAAATAGTATTGGCATTAACAAAGGTATTAATCGTGGTTCCTCGCCGTCCTGGACGAACCTTGAAAACCACAACTGCAATATAAGCTACGATATAGCCCAATTTAAATGCCACAAAAGTATAAAGGAGGCCTCCAGAAAGACTGATTAGTTTATCTAATGTTAGGTATTTCATCACCGACACAAAAATCGACGCTGGCAAGGCTACATTCATGATCAAACGAGACAGGTTGGGACCAAAGCTATCTCCAAACCATCCCCTAACCTGAAGAATATACCCCAAAACAATAATAGCGATAATCGGAATGATACTCGTAATCGAGGTTAAAAAGAGTGACATA